>WTAW01000234.1 GCA_013139435.1 Candidatus Aminicenantota bacterium
AAAATCCTCTGTCCGCTTCCGCTCGAGCGCATTTCCTACAAGCTCTGCAAAAACTTTCAGAAGCGCCATATCTCCATTGTCCCATACGCCGGTTCGCATCACGTTATGGAAGGCAATAAAACCTGTAAAATCCCCCATTGCCACCAAGGGGATAGCCAAGAGAGACTTGATCTTATACCGATCCAAGATCTCCTTTTCCGACAGGGCTTCCTTTGGCAGTCGGGTTGCATCCCTGATCAGGACGTACTTTTTTTTGCGGATTTGTTTCATCCACCATGGAAGTTTGTCCACAGGGGTGCCCTGAGGATCTGCTTTTCTGGAGGGAATGCCTTCTTTGCACCACTCATTGGTGACGTCGAACACTGGCTCATTCTCTCTGAGAAGGAAAACCACCACTCTGTCGGCTTCTGTAAATTTTCCGATCTCGCGGAGAGCGAAGTCTGTGGCTTCGTCAAAATCGCAGGTCATCACATATCGGGAAGAGATGGATGAGACGAGTTTATTAAACTCGATTCTGTGATTGAGGGCTTGTTCTGCCTTTTTGCGTTCTGTGATATCTCTCTAGATGGCAAATGCGGCAGAGATGGTACCGTTGACACGAATGGGAGAGGCGAGAACAGAGACATCGATAAGAGACCCGTCTTTGCGGCGGCGCTCTGTATCCATAACGACTTGATCGCACTTGGCTGCACGCTCGGTTAAGGAGGAGGCCTCGTTATAATGGCCTTTGGGCGCGATCAGAGGGTCGACCAGCTTTCCGGTCATTTCGTCTCGAGAAAATCCAAAAAGTCTTTCGAATTCGCTGTTGACTCGCAGCACACGCCCTTGGTTGTCTGTCATGACAATAGATTCTTGGGCATTCTCAAACAACTGATCGAGGTAGCCATTGCCCGCCTCGGGAGGCATTTGGGTGGGGCTTGCCGCACGCACGGACATTTTGGCCTTTTGAGTTTTCTCCGGTGGGGATTTGGCAGTGTCGGTGGCGACGCGTCTATTCGTGTCTGTTCTATTCATTCTCAAACTCAAATCACAGTGTGTAACACAATCCACCAGTGAAAATACGTAATTCCTATACATGTTCTCACTGAACGTGCGAAAATGATGTCAAATATCAAAAGGTTAGACAATCACCTCTCGCGATGGATTTTGAGGTGATATTTTCGGTTGGCGGGGGGTGACATCTACATTTTGAGGTTGATCTTTGCGGGGGGACTTCCCTCTTTGGAAATCTCGACAGTGATGACTCTTTCGCCCTGGACATAGTTGATCGCGATCGTTATCTCGACCGGCTTCGCTGTCTGTGTCTGCACAAAGGGCTCGCCGGTTACCGCCATTTTTGAGTCAGTGCCGATACGGGATGAAGTAGCATTCAAAACACGTTCGACCAGGATATCTTCCCTTGTGTCCCTGATCCAAGTAAAAGGATCCAAATCCCCCAGTCTTTTTGATGCGCACATATTCACGTCCTCTCTAAAATATCTTCCGCAAGAGCCAAATAGTCAGTTGCGCCGTAGGAGGAAGGAGAATACTCGAAGATCGTCAGACCATGAGAAGGGCTTTCAGCCAGAGAGATGTTCTCACGGATGGGTAGGTTGTAGGCCTTCTCGCCAAAATAGGATCTGATCTTTTCGACGACTTCGCGGTTGAGGATCCTCCGTCCATCAAATCTGGTTGCGACGACTCCCATGAGCTCGAGCGCAGGATTCAGGCGTTCCTTGATGATCGCGATCGAGTCCAAAAGTTTGCTGAGCCCCTGTAAGGCCAGGAATTCCGCCTGGAGGGGGATAAAAACTTCCCTGGCTGCAACCAGCGCATTGAGAGTCATCAAGCCCAAAGAGGGGGGACAATCGATGAAGATGAAATCGTATTTGGTGATACTGGAGAGTGCGTTGGAGAGAAGGAACTCGCGGCCTGGTGTGTTGAAAAGGATCATTTCCGCTTCGGCAAGTTCGAGTGAAGATGGCAGAAAATCCATACTCTTATCCTCGATCAAGATCTCGATGATAGCATCTTCGATTGTTGCCTCACCTTTGAACACATTGTAGACTGTTCTTTCCAGCTTGTGGGCAAGAATGCCGAGCCCGTAGGTGGCATGAGCGCCGGGATCGATATCGATGAGCATGACTTGTTTGTCCAGCCGAGTTAAAGCAGCGCTCAAATTGATGGCTGTGGTGGTTTTCCCTACTCCGCCTTTTTGATTGGCGATAGCGATAATTCTTGGCTTTTTGACTTCCATTTCCATTGGCAACCTATTAACCCTGATTTAAATCCGATGAACTTCGCTTCCTTTTTAAACGTGCAAAATTTTCTCTTGCAATAACAATCTATGCCAGGGGTCTTAGGGGGTCAATCCTCTTTTGGGGTGAATTTAGGGGGTGATATTGCCTACCCAGCATCACCCCCTCAAATGAGTAGGGTCCAATTTCTTGAGAATGGCTTGGTATCTTGGGTCTGGGTCCATGCGCTTGCTGATCGGATCTGATTTGATCCACATCAACAAAGGGTCATTCTCCTCGCTCGCTCGCTCCATTAGTAAGGCTCATAGGAACGCCAACAACCTCTGCTCGGTTAGGCCATTCTCCTTTAAGAAACGTATCGACCGCAGAATAGAACAAGTCAGGATCTTCAACAAAGGGCATATGACCTGCATTCGGAATCACTAGAATCCTAGCATTCCTCAGAGAAGACACCCAAAAACGGGAACCATCAATCGGGCAGCTTGGGTCGTTAATGCCATGAATGGTCAATACCGGCACTCCCAAATCCTGAATCCTCTCCATCCAATTCCATTCCCCTATCGAAGCGAATATGGCATTGAGCTGGAAGGTCACATTTTCAGGCATCTCGTTTTCACATTTGCATCTGTCCGAGCGGAACAGGCTTATTTTAGAGGGATCATAAAAGATCCTCTTCATATAGATATTCTTATACTCCACGCAAAATTGTTCAGGATCTGTCTTGTCCAAACCTTCCTTTCTCAATCTCTCAAGGAGGGACTGGCTTTCGCTGTCAATGGGTGTCGATGTTGCTCTCTTTTGAATTTCGGAGTTAGGAGCCACAGCTCCCACCTGGATAACTCGATCAATATGGTTTGGATATTGCGTGGCATAGAGCACGACCATCGCACCGAGGTAGGACCACCCTATCAAGGAGACTCTCTCTTTCCCCAAATGTAACCGAAGCGCCTCCAGGTCAGAAATTTCGATATCCATTCCAAGCAGGGACGGATCGGTGACTGCGCTCGATCGTCCCCGCCCCCGCATGTCATAAAAAACCAGGGTACGGCTCTCATCGATGAGCCTCTCAAACTCGTACTCAAAATAGATAGCTAAGGGGATGATGACAGTTTTCGGTCCGTTTCCAACCGTCTTGATACGCAACTCAATACCATCATCAACCATTACGTGTGATTCATTCACGAAAGGCTTTGATATCTCTTCCGGTTTTTTATCTTTACATCCATAAGAGATAAAAAGAATTCCTAACAGAAGAAAAATTGAGATTTTTTTTCCCATCATTTTTCCAGTCCCATTTTTTTCATCAAAGCCTCAAATCTTGGGTTGTCATGCAATTCCTTAAAGATCTGATCGATCGGAAGATAAGACAAATACATATCACCGACTTCAAAACACTTCTCCAGATACTCATAAGTTTTGTCTATATCTCCCAAGCCCATATATATGTATGCAATAAAATACGGATCAACATATCTTTCTTTG
>WTAW01000314.1 GCA_013139435.1 Candidatus Aminicenantota bacterium
ACGTCCAACTATGTGCAGAAACTGGCTGAGATTCTCAAGAACAATACGATCTATTCCTTGACCGTAGCGACCATGGTAGTGCCCTGTTGCTCCGGTTTGGAACACATGATAGACCAGGCTGTGGAGCTTTCAGGTACACAGATCAAAGCAAAAAAAGTAAAGGTCGGAATAGACGGGCAACTGATTTACCCTTCGTAAAGCCCTCACATTTCCCCTTGGGAGATGTACCATGCCCGTCCAGCCCTTCACACGGTTTTCTCCACCACACAATTGGGGCACTCAATAACGATATTAAGCATATATACCATCACGGATTAGGAGATGTTTCCTTAAGCCCATATTCTTATAACAGGACAAAATCCATTGACACACAGAAGAAAATAATCATTTAATGGGGAATACGAAACCAAAAGAGGCAAAAATGAGAATAAAGAGCATTTTTCTATGTTTAGTTTTGGTGCTTATTTGTTCATACTGTGAAGAATCAAATGTCCAAGAAGTGATTCAACCTGTCGAAAGGGCCGCAATTCCTATCCAGTTCAATTCGGATTTTATAAAGATCGAGGGCGATTTAAAGGGCTTTGAGGCCTCGTGGACATCAGAAGTGATTGAAAATGGACTGGAACTGATCGATCTTCGGTTGACATCCCCGGCCGCTGCAACACCGCCTCGATTTTCAGTGAAATGGAATTTTCCATCGATCGATATCACAGCCTTCTGGAATTCCAGCATCAGCGTTGATAAGGTGAATTATTACAGAAACTGGGTGACCTCCAGAGCTACCAGTCAAGCTCCGGTGAGCGCATTCTTAAATGCTAGAGACATAAACAGGTTCACATTCGCCTGCTCTGATGCACTCAACAAAGTTTTGGTACAGTCTTACTTAAGGGAGGAAGACGCCAAGTTTTATTGCACCCTCGTATTTTTTGATGAAAAAACTCCACCCCTTAAAGAATACACGGTCCAGATCCGTATCGATACAAGAAATATTCCCTTTTATAAGGCCCTTAATGATGTTTCAGAATGGTGGGCCGCGCAGAAGAACTATGAACCAGCTCCTGTTCCTGATCATGCCAAGAGGCCGATGTATTCCACATGGTACAGCTTCCATCAGAACCTAAACGCGGATGATGTCGTCAACGAATGTGCGATCGCCAAGAAATTGGGTTTCGACGCTGTGATCGTCGACGACGGATGGCAGACGCTCGATAGCCAGCGAGGGTATGCTTTCACTGGCGATTGGGAGCCGGTTCGGATTTCTGATATGAAGATATTTGTCGAGAGGATCCACAAACTGGGAATGAAATTTCTGCTCTGGTACTCTCTTCCGTTTGTGGGTGAGAACTCGAAGAATTACCAACAGTTCAGGGGAAAATATCTGACTTACTGGAAGGGACAGGGAACATACGTCTTGGACCCAAGGTATCCAGAAGTCCGGGAATTCATCATCAACACCTATGAGAAAGCCATGAATGAGTGGGACCTGGATGGTTTTAAGCTGGACTTCATCGCTCGGTTTGCCGCCAATGAACAGACAGTGTTGACAGCCGCAGGAGGCAGAGATTATGCATCTGTCAACGAAGCGGTGGATAAACTGATGACCGATGTGATGACACGGCTGAGAGCGGTGAAACCCGATATTTTAATCGAGTTTCGTCAGCCTTACATCGGACCTCTGATGCGAAAGTATGGGAACATGTTCCGGGCCGCTGATTGCCCGAACATGGCTGTCATCAATCGAGCCAGGACCACCGACATCCGATTGCTCTGTGGGAATACGGCCGTTCATTCCGACATGTTCATGTGGCATAAAGACGACTCCGTCGAGAATGCAGCCCTCCAGATTCTCAACGTTCTTTTCAGTGTACCTCAACTTTCTGTCCGATTGGATTCGATGCCTGATGAACACTTAGAGATGATCAAATTCTGGATCAACTATTGGCGGGAGAACAGAGATGTGTTGCTTGATGGTGAATTTATCCCCATGAATCCCAGCGCTGTCTATCCGATGATTTTGGCTAGGACAAAGAATAAGACTATTGCCGCCCTCTATAATGACGTGCTTATTTCCCTGGATGCAAAAGAGTGTGATAATCTGGACATTGTCAACGCCAAAAGCAGTGAATATGTCGTCTTAGACTTGTCCTGTGATTTGGGAAAGGTAAACACTGACATTTATGATTGTTCGGGAAATCTTGTCAAAAAACGGACACGGACTCTCAAGAAAGGCGTTTACAAATTTATGGTCCCGGCCTCTGGATTACTCACCATAGCGAAAAAATAAAAATTGTGTTTCATGAAAAAATTAGGACTGATTGTCAATCCCATAGCTGGAATGGGGGGGAGAGTTGGCCTCAAAGGGACAGATGGCCCAGAAATTCTGGAAAAGGCCCTTCAGCTTGGAGCAAAACCTGTTTCTTTTCAAAGGACTGGTGAAACACTCAAAGCACTTGTCTCTCTCAAAGATTCCATAACTCTCTTCACTTGTCCTCGCAAAATGGGGGAAGACGCAGCCATCGATTGTGGTTTCGCGCCACAAATCATCGATGGCGTTTCTTTGTCCTCCACAACGGCAAGAGACACACAGAAAGCCGCACGTGCCATGCAGGAAAGGGGAGTGGACATCCTTCTTTTTGCTGGTGGAGACGGAACAGCTCGGGATGTGTATGAAGCCATCGGGAATTCAACAGTCGTCCTGGGCATTCCCACAGGCGTAAAAGTGCACTCTGCCGTTTTTGCACTGAATCCATTGGCTGCGGGGAATCTGTGTGCTCTTTATCTTCAGGGCAAGGCGAAAAAGGTCACGGAAGCCGAAGTCATGGATATCAATGAAGAGGATTTCCGAAGGGGCATCCTATCCGCAAGATTGTATGGCTATCTCAAAATTCCCTACAGAAGCCGGTATGTTCAGCGACTAAAATCTGGGAGCTCTCCTGACGAAAAATATGCCCAAGAAGCCATTGCCGCATCTGTCATTGAGAATATGTCTGATACGCACCACTATATTATCGGTCCGGGAACGACAACTCGAACCATAATGGAAAAGTTAGGGCTCGATTATTCATTGTTGGGGATTGATATCGTGTATAAAAAAAAGCTTGTCGGAAAAGACCTGAACGAAGAAGAGATCTTGAGTCTGATCAAAGGAAAACCGAGCATGCTCATCCTCACACCCATTGGAGGCCAGGGTTATTTGCTGGGCAGGGGGAATCAGCAAATAAGTCCAGAAGTCATATCCTGTGTGGGGAAAGACAACATCATCATTGTAGCTACTCCGAATAAGATCAATTCTTTAGCTGGTCGTCCTTTGCTCGTTGATTCAGGGGATGGACCAACAGATCGGCTTTTGAGCGGTTATTTTCGTGTTTTCACCAGCTATCGCGATTCCGTCATCTACAGAGTCAAGCATTAGGCATGACCCTTTCCCGGAAGCATCCCCAAAACCATTATGAATGACGTTCCGAGTGTTCCAATTGGTGATTTCGAAA
>WTAW01000309.1 GCA_013139435.1 Candidatus Aminicenantota bacterium
GGGCTCCGCAACATCTTCATTCACATCAATGATCTTTTCGCCCGGGATCTCCTCTTCGACAAACTCGTCCTCAGGAAATATGAGTTGAGTCCCGCAGTTAGAGCAGTATTCCGACCCATCATCAATGATTGCTTTGCAGTATGGGCAGCGTCTGATTGCCATGATTTATTTATAATTGGAAACTCAAACAATGTCAATCAAACTTCAATCTTTTCTGTAGGGACCGTTTCCCAAACGGTCCAATGAAGATAAAAGGTGACAGTCCCCTTTTTTTTATGTAGGAACCGTTTCCAGAACGGTCCGTGCTTTTTTTTATGTAGGATCTGTTCCCCTGAACGTACCGATTAATTCTTCAGGATCTTTACCGGGCTTTTTCCTCAACGATCTTCAACTCCGGACGAAACACCAGCCAAACAAGCAAACTTGTCGGCCAATTCAAGAAAAAGATCATGAGGACAACAAGCCATCTTGATTTTCCACGTTTTTCAGCGTCTTTGTATGCCCAAATGAGACTCCAGATCAGTACGCCGAACATGACGATAAAGAGTGGGATTAGGAAAAAGATCCAAATTAAAGTTTCCATCGGTGTCTCCTTTTATTCTTTTACTCAAGATTTTCTAAACATCTCCTTTATCTATATAAAGTTACGCACTGAAAATCAATTTTATTCAGAATTTGCATAGTCCCAATCATAATTAGGCAGAGCGATTGGAATGAACTCATGCAAATATCCTCCCCATTGACAATCGACAGTAAATCGACTAAAAATACACTTGGCTGGGCGATTAACTCAGTGGAAGAGTGCTACCTTCACACGGTAGAAGTCACAGGTTCAAATCCTGTATCGCCCACCACCTATATCATTTAATATCAGCAATATAGGAAATCAGTGTTCTTTTTTTATGTCCCGATATCGGTAAAAATAGGCAATTTTTTTTGTCACAATCCACACCACAACTCTAATTCAGATAATTTTTATTTTCTTTGATATCAGCCGGTTAGATGAGCAAAACATTCAAAGTGAAACCTGGCAGGGGTAGGTGGCGCTCATGAATATCTCAGATAAAATACTGCAAACCATCCCTTAAGAAATATCATGAGTAGTCAGAATATGGCTGAAACGCAACAATAGAACATTCATCCATATGCTTTCTACCGCTGCTTCTTAGGGATGATATTTTTCATCATAAAGATTTCATATGAGGTCCGCCTTATCTCGAACGCAATGTGTTTACCATCCGGTGACCAGTCTGTGATAATGCGGCGGCCCTTGACGGGGCCTCCCGACAACTTAACCTTGTTTGGCGTCCCTCCTTGTGAAGGAACAATGAACATTTCTGACGGCTTGCCCTCCACATGATTGAGGACCGCGAGGTTTTGTCCATCGGAAGACCAGGCAGCAGTCCAGCTTAAATTACTGAAGTCTTCTGAATCGATTGTCCGAGCCTGGCCCGAAGATATGTCCACTACCACGATGTTTTCGCTCACAAGCTCAGTTTTGTTGTTTTCGAATTTTGCGTCCATCCTATGGAAAACCAGTTTTTTATAATCCCTTGAAAACCTAAGTTCCCTTGGAATGCTGAAAACGTTTTTTTCGTTTTCGGGCCGCCATATGGATCGCTCTTCCCCGGTTTCCAGGTCATGCTCAATTATTCCCAAAATAACTTTACTGTACAGGAATGCATTACCGCTGGGGCTCCATTCAAACGTCACGGGCGGTGTTTGAATCTCCCAAGTTTCCCATTTTTCGGATGCCTGTGTGAATCGGAACAGAGTCGCTCCCTTTTTTCCTTTCCCGAAGTAACCTAATCCGCTGCTGTCCGGCATCCATCGGATGCCGCCAATGGAAAGCAACCAGAAGTTATCTGTTGGTATCAGATACTCGCGGGCTTGCCCCCCCTCGGCGGCCATTATGACAATATAACCCTGTCCTGGCTGTCCGCCTCTCTCGGCGGATAAGAAGGCAATGTGCTTTCCATCAGGGGACCATACCGCACGCCTATTGCGTCCAGGAGGAGAATAATCCAACTGCTCCATTCTGCCGGCCGGTTCCCCTGTCTCAGGATCGACCGGCGACAAGTACACATCCCACATATCAACCGAATTTCTATAGGTCAGACCCTGAGCAGTCCAATTGAATAAAGTCGTTCCCGGCCCCATTTCTTGAATGATGAAGGGCTCTCCTGCAGGCTTGCCGTTCTTTACACTTACTCCCCAGAGAGCCTTGTTTCCGGACCGGAAGCTCAAAAAGACGACGTATTTCCCATCGGGCGACCAGCGAGGTTGGATGTCGTTTGCAGTATGATCAATCAGGACTTGGAGTGACTGTCCATCCGTGCCTATGCAGTAGATGTTCTGCTCGTCTCCTTTGGGGCCGTCCGCAAAGACGATGTGTCTTCCATCCGGGGAAGCATCTGCGTAGGCAATGCCAGAATTGCCAGAAGGGATGAGATGGAAGTCCCCCTCTAAGTCATGCAGTGTCTTAAAGGCTCCCCCTGTAGCAGGAACAAGCCCAAGGCTGACGCCTTCGACTTCTTCCATCCGTGGAGCATTCACCAGGGTAACAGCCACCGCACTGCCGTCGGGGAGCCAGTCAAAGGGTACTGGGACTCCATCCTCGGTGCTGAAGATTGGCCTGGTCTTACCATCCAGTGTTGAGACCATCAGAAAATAATCTGTACTCTTTCCATCTTTTTCTTCTGGAAGGATGCCCGAACCTATTTGCAAATAAGCGATCTTTTTCCCATCGGGAGACCATATGGCATTATCAGTCACCCTGCTCCAGTCATTATGTGTGACTAATTCGAGACGCTTGGTGACCAGGTCATAGACAGCGATGTTCTGCCCTCCGTTAATATCCAAAACCGCTATTTTTGTCCCGTCGGGAGACACCGCCTGAATACCCCTCACGCCTTGGCCTTCAATTTTCGTCACGGTAAGGCCTTCCGGTTCTTCTGTACGCATTGCTGCCAGCCTGGCCTGGGCTACCGCCACCTGTTTGGGCTGGTCGGCATATTTCTGCAGTACCAGTTCATAGGCCTTTTCAGCCTCGACAAGGCCCAGTTTTTCATAACACAGGCCGATGCGGAGCTGAGCCTGAGCCGCCAAGGGACGATTGTTCGGATACTCGGCGAGAAGCTTCTTGTAGGTCTCGATCGCCGCCTCGTAGTCTCCCTCCACTTCTTCTTGATGAAGCGCGGCACCAAGCAGAACGTCTGCGGACTGAGACCTCTGCGCCGCAAAATCAGCCGACACCAGGACTAAAGCCATAACCAAAATGTTCACTAAAAGAAAGCTCGTTTTTTTCATTTTTTACCTCCCGATCTCGAAGACATAATAAGGAATGGGCATCTTCTTTGCTCCAAGCTCGGGTCAAGCCTTATTCAAGTTTCGGTCAAGGTCACCTCTCCCACCAGAACACATCTATCCATCGAAGCGGTAGCCAACCCCCCGCACGCCAATCAGAAATCGTGGATCTCGAGGATCCTCTTCCAGCTTGTTACGGAGGTTGTTGACATGTGTGTAAATAACCCGGTCCGTCAGGACGGCATTGCTTCCCCAGGCTTCCAGCAACAGCTTGTCGATCGTCAGGACCTGCCCGCGGTGTTCCAGGAAAACCCTCAATAGCTTGAACTCCATGGCGGTCAGGTCGATCTTTTCGCCCCTTCTTGAGACCTCAAACCGGTCGAAATCAACGGTGATGTCAGCAAAACTAAATATTCCACCGGTTTTGGTATTTTCCCGGCCACGGCGCAGCACAGCTTTGATACGGGCAAGGAGTTCCCGCCTGCTGAATGGTTTGGTAACATAATCATCTGCACCTATCTCCAGTCCCACAACTCTATCCACTTCCTGTCCTTTTGCCGTAAGCATGATGATCGGAATGTGATTTCCCTTCAAACGCACCTCACGGCAAACATCGAAGCCGTCCTTGCCAGGAAGCATCACATCAAGCAGGACGAGGTCGAATTCTCCCTCAAAAATTCGCCGAAGCGCTACAATGCCATCGTCAACAACCTCTACATTAAAGCCCTCCAATTCCAGATCGTCCCGAAGACCCGTAGCGATCGTCGGCTCGTCCTCCACAACAAGGATACGCTCATTCATCTCATCCTCCTTCCGTGATCGGCGCAATTGGAATCCGGATGGAAAACGTGCTGCCTTCACCCAACCTGCTTTCACATTCGACCTTGCCGTTATGGGCAGTTATAATGTGCCAGACAAGATTGAGCCCAAGTCCGGCCCCCTTGATTCGCTTTGAGATTTCGCCGTCAGCTCGATAGAACCGATTAAAAATGTGTTTCCGGTCATGCTCGGAAATACCGACACCCTTGTCTCGGATAGCGATCCTGACTTCGCTGCCTATAGCTTCTGCATCAAGCCAGACCACCTTCTCGCCGGGGGAATATTTCACCGCATTGTCAAGCAGGTTGTGCACCGCAGATCCCAGCGCTTCACTGTCGGCCAAGATTATTGGAAGCCCTTTGGGAATAGATCCTTCCACCACCACTCTATCAGTCGTGATTTCCTTCTCAAAATCGGCAACCAACCTAAGAAGCCATTGGGAAGTGCTTAACAGTTCAAACCGGTATTCCTTTCGGCCTTCCTCCATACGGGAAAAATCGAGGATATTCTCCACAAGACGGGTCAGCCTGTCACTCTCTTGAACGATCATCTTGAAATAATTGTGTTGCTTCTTCCCATCGATTGCCCTTCCGTCGAGCAACATCTCGCCTAATAACCGGATCCCCGTCAATGGAGAACGGAATTCGTGTGAGACCGTAGAGACAAAGTCCGCCCGAATCCGAGCGACCTCGAGTTCCCGTCTCATTATACGTACCGTGATATAACTTCCAAAGACCAGAAGCACCACCACAAAAACCAGAATCGCCGTTGATAAATTTTGCTTCTGCCTCATATCCGCATATATCGCCCCCGGATTTCTTGGCCAGACTTGAATAAGCCAAGGCATATTATCGATCATGGCGTCGTACATCACAGCAAAAGGCGGTGTCTCCGCAGGAGGTGTCCCGAAAAAAACATGTCCATTCGTTGAAAACAGAGCAACATCCAGATCTTCCCCTTTAGCTGAAATAATTCCGGGCCACCAATCCAATCCAAGGAAGCTTTCGGAGAGGAGAACCGATGTGAATGGATTAGAACGCCAAAAAGCGAGATGTGTTTCGGTTTCGCTAGTAAGAATCCTCCTTGGCCTTTTTAAGAGTTCTTCGGCCGCTTGGGAAAGAGCAAGCTTGCGCTCTTCCATCATTCGGAGCTGGTCAAATTCACCAAGCTCAACATTGCTTTCCCGGCACCAGGAGCAGCAACGATCAGAATAGTATAAGTAACGTGGCTCATCGAGAAGCCACTTTCCTCCCGTTAAACCGCGATACAATTCAATGGCCATGACAGCCAGTTCAGCTACATCACCGCGCTCGGCGGCTAGGGAGCAGAGTTCGGACTGGGCGATGAGATCCGACGGCAACCCGCCGATCCAAATTGTGTCCAAATCTAGGAGGTTACAGTAAGTTTCGAAAGCTTCATCAAGTCTATCGGCCTTGCGAAGTGTTCGAGCCAAGCGCTGCAGCAGCATAGGCCGATGCTCGTCATCGGCCGAATCCAGAAGGCTCCGGTATGCAAGGATAGCGCTCCGATAATCTTTCTGCTCAATTTCCAACGACTCAGCCTCGGCAAAATTGGTAGGAAGTCGACTTGCCGGGATTCTTGGAGCGGGAGTGCTCGCGATCAAATACAGCAAAGCGCCGGAGGGGAAAATCTCGAGGCCTTTCTCGGACATGGAAAAAAGAACGCCACCCCCAGGTTTTTCAAGTGCCTGTTGGATGATATCAGGAAAAGAATCCGTATTCAACGTTCCTTCCCTAGCGGCCAATCGGACAGTCTCTTCCCACAGCTGGAACTCTGAATCCAGTTCGCGGCCGAGCTCTCGTGCTATTCTTTCCAGGCGTTCGTTCGTGCGCTGCCTCACGAGTTCCCCTTCCTGTCGTAAAGCTCGCAACGCATAAACACCAAGAAACGTGCCCGGAAGTAGAATGAAGACCAAAAAGACGCCTACGAGTCTCTGGCCGGGACGAAAGAGAAAACGCAACCAGGCCGGACGACGAACCAAGAGATTTCGCATTCAGTCTCCCATCGACCAGAGTAGCTCCACACCAAAGGAAATTCTACCTCCATTTGGTCAAGATCTGGTCAAGATTTGGTCAACGTCTTTAGTGTTTCAAATCAACTTTGACCTATTGGCCTACTAATACCTCAGCCTCCTTCGTCTTAAGCTCCACTTCGATTTACTGCATTCTTTTCAATTCTATCCAATTTCAAACCACTTACTTCCCCATAAAAAACATATCACACTCAAAACGGAAAGGCCATCTGAAACTTTGCATCTCAAATCCACAGTCCTACAAGTGTGCCCAAACTGTGCCCAAAATATGTCAAGAATATCGAAATATCTGCAAAAATATCGAAATATATCGAAAACCTAATGACCCGAAAAATCAGCTCTCAACAGGGGTCACCCCTTATATTTTCTGCTTCCCCTTTTTTCTGTGCTTCTTACACACGGTAGAAGTCACAGGTTCAAATCC
>WTAW01000432.1 GCA_013139435.1 Candidatus Aminicenantota bacterium
CATTACAAAAGGCTGTAAGTGAAAATAAAATCAAAGAGGGCGAAAAAATAGTCGTATTGGTCAGCGGGAACGGGCTAAAAGACATCAATTCAGCTATGAAATCAGTAGGAAGTCCTCTTAAAATTAAACCTGATATAAGTGAACTGGAAAAAATCGTTTCAAATGGAAAGCTTAAACAATAAACGATATTTAATTTAAGGAGATATGCATGACTCAAGAAACACAAAAGACAGTTGTCAATTCCTGGAATGAGTGGGATCCGCTGAAGCATATCATTCTCGGTCGTGCCGACGGGACTATGGTTCAGGCACCTGAGATCGCCGTCCAACGTGATTCTCCAGAGGACGGGTTCCCCTTGGGAACATATGGGCCTTATCCTAAGGAAATGGTAGATATGGCCAACGAAGAGTTAGACAATTATGCTAAAATCCTCGAGAGCCGTGGTATTCGAGTGGACCGCCCCACTCCGATCGACTTCAGCCAGGCGGTTCAAACCCCCGATTGGAAGCAGGGATCGATGTTCGGATGTGCGCCCTGTCGGGATTTACTACTCACAGTTGGTAATGAAATCCTGGAAGCGACTATGTCCTACAGGAGCCGCTGGTATGAGTATCTTTGCTACCGTCCGCTGTTTGAACAGTACTTCAGAGATGATCCAAATTTTCGTTTCGAAGCAGCGCCGAAACCTCGTTTAACAGAGGAAACTTATAAGAATAAAGACTGGTGGAGTGAATGGAACTCTTTAAGCGAAGAAGAGCAGTGGGAGCGTGCTGAAAAGGGCGATTGGATAATCTCTGAGAAGGAACTGCTGTTTGATGCTGCCGATGTTGTCCGATACGGCAGAGATCTTTTTGTCCAGAAGTCGATGGTTACCAATAACGCTGGCATTGACTGGCTGCGGCGCCACTTTCCTAATCATCGAATCCATAAAGTGGGACGCAGAGAATTACTGCCTTGGCATATGGACACGACCCTTGTTCCAATTCGTCCTGGATTAGCAATTATGAATCCGGAGAGAATACCTCTCGATAAGGAGGAACTGGAGCTATTTGAGAAGAATGGTTGGGAAATTGTGGAAGCCCCCAAAACACTTCTCAAAGAGAAAGCACCCTATGATTTCTGCAGCTGGTGGCTAAGCATGAATACTCTTGTACTCGATCCGAAGACCATCTGTGTTGAAGCCAGTGAGACTCCTACCATGGAGTTGTTCGACAAACATGGCTTTGAAGTCGTTCCCGTCCCGTTCTATAAAGTCTCACCATTTGGAGGCGGACTTCACTGCTGTACGGCAGATGTTTACCGGGAAGGAGGCTGTGAAGATTATTTTCCGAAACAGATTGAAGGTTTCTAACCTGAACTATTCATAAAAAATGTCGATGCTTGGTTCAATAAAAGTAATATCAAATAATTACATTATTCTTCCAGTAGATCACTTTAAAAATTCCGTTTTCAATTGCATTCTATTCATAATCGACATTTTTTACCTTACAGGCGAGCCGATCTCACCGTATAGACTTCGTTGCAAAGGATTTGCGGTAGATAACTACAGCTGCATCCATTGCGCCTTGCCTCTACGGCAACCTCGACTCGTGAATAATCCAGGCTTAATTGAATTTTATGATGGTAAATAAAATAGGAGTTCTGGGATGAAAGACACAAAAAAAGTTTTGGAAAATACTATAAAGCGATGCAGGGAAAGAGATATCATCATCCCGACTTATGAAGAGATGGCTCACCCTGAAAGAATACCTCAGGGCATCAGAGATGAACTTGGAGAGATCGGCCTTTGGGATCTCCATTCGAGGAATCTTTTCAGGCTTTCTTGGAAGAATGAACCTGTTGAATCTGGGGGTGGCTTCAGTGGGGTTAATTATTTAGAGATACCTCCCGAATTGTCGGGAGTAAAAGCACGAATATTGATCCTTATCGGAAAATATTTTCCCACCGGTTCCCATAAGGTCGGGGCCACATTCGGCCCATTGGTAGAAAAACTGGTAAGAGGAACATTTGACCCGACAAGACAGAAAGCATTATGGCCGTCGACAGGAAATTACTGTAGGGGAGGGGCATATGATTCTTATCTGCTAGCCTGCCCAAGCATCGCTGTCCTTCCTGAAGGAATGTCCAGAGAAAGATTCGAGTGGCTGGAAAAAATCGGTGCTGAAATTCACGCGACTCCAGGTTCTGAAAGCAATGTCAAAGAGGTCTATGATAAGACCTTTGAACTAAAAGGGGAACGACCGGATGAGATTGTCGTTTTGAACCAGTTTGACGAGATTGGAAATGCCATCTGGCATTATGTGTGTACTGGACAAGCGATAGAGGAAGTCTATGAGAGTGAAAAAGAAGGTGGCCAGAGGTTGAAAGCACTCTTTCTGACACAAGGATCAGCAGGCACGTTGGGTTCGGCTGACTATCTTAGAGAGAAATTTCCTTTGATTAAAATATGCGCAGGCGAAGCTTTGCAGTGTCCGACACTCCTTTACAACGGATATGGCTCTCACAGGATCGAGGGGATCGGAGACAAACATGTGCCCTGGATACATAACCTGCGGAACATGGATATGGTCGCAGGTATCGATGATGAAGGTTGTATGAGGCTTCTTCGGCTGTTCAATGAGCCCGAAGGAAAAGAATGCCTCAAATCCAAAGGAATATCTCCAGAAACGGTAGATAAGCTAGAACTAATGGGAATCTCATCGATAGCTAACCTTGTTGGTGCGATCAAAATGGCGAAATATTACGAGATGAACGAAGATGATATGATCTTTACTGTAGCGACAGACTCCATGGAACTCTACCAGAGCAGGATTGAAGAACTGAGGAGAGGACGAGGGATGTATACAGATTATCAAGCTGCTGTTGATTGGGATAGCTG
>WTAW01000373.1 GCA_013139435.1 Candidatus Aminicenantota bacterium
GTTGACAGGGGAAAAACAAAAAAAGTAAAATGGGGGACAGAACTTAAAAGGACTTCATAAATTTTCTTCAAAAGTATGGACTCGAAACACGCCTCCAATGGATTTCAGAGCAATCCACGCGGGTATATTCTGATCCAATCCCTCACATTGGTGAGAATTCCGCTCTCTGTTATATTTTTGATCGTCCTTTCTGCCTGTAAAGAATCCACTCTGACGCTTATCATAGGACTCTGCTTGCTTTTACTCATCGAAACGACAGACGCCATAGACGGCCATATCGCCCGCCATTTCAACCTTGCCTCTGAATATGGAGCGACGCTTGACCCGTATGCCGACAGCATCTCACGTTTGATCATCTATTCGACCCTGGGATCAAAAAACCTGGTATTCCTGTTGGTCCCATTGACTATGGCTTTACGCGATATTACCGTCGCATACGCCAGAATCCTCCTCGCAAAAAAGAACCGATCTGTCTCCGCACGGATCAGCGGAAAGATAAAAGCAATCGTTCAAGCGATTGGTTCCTTCCTTGCGATCTTGGGCCCTTTCTACTGGGATCGCATCGGCAACTGGAGCTTCTATGCTTTGTCATGGATCATCATCACTGTGACTCTCCTGTCTTCCATTGAATATGTGAGAGACGCATTTCGCGCGATCAAAAACAAATAAACCCATCATGTTTACGTTCGATCGATCACTGAAGAATAAGCACGTGGTGTTCATGGATCTGGATGGAACAGTCTATTTAGGTGAAAAACTCATAACGGGAGCTGACCTGTTCTTGGATTATTTGAAAGAGAACGGGATCCACCACTATTTTTTGTCTAACAATTCCTCGCGCTCCAAGGCGGCCTATGTGAATAAATTGTCCCGGTTGGGAATTCAAACTGATGTGGATCATATTTTGCTATCTACGGATGGTGTCATCGAATTTCTGCTCGGTCAAGGTATTAAAGACGTGTACGTCGTGGGGACTCAGTCCATGAAAGATATGTTCCAGGAGGCTGGTATCCAAGTGACCTCTTCAAATCCTGTATATGTTGTCCTGGGATATGACACGGAGCTTACATACGAAAAACTACGCGCATCTGCCCTTTTTCTCCAAAACAATGTCCCCCTGATCGCCACACATCCCGATCTCGTCTGCCCGACTCCGGAAGGGCCGGTCCCGGATGTGGGCGCCATGCTGGCTCTGTTTGACAAAGCAACAGGAGTGAAACCAGAAAGAATTTTTGGGAAACCCAACCCAGAAATGATCACGCACGTGTTCAAAAGGCATAATGTGGGCCCTGAAGACGCAGTGATGATCGGCGACCGAATTTACACAGATATGGAACTGGCAAATCGTGTTCCATGTGACTTTATTCTGGTGTTGAGCGGAGAGGCCAAAAGATCGGACTTACAGAACCTGTCTTATGCTCCCGCTCTTGTTGTCAACACGATCGGAGAGATCATTCCTCAAGCAGATCCTTAGCTTTCGCAAGGGAATCCGGATTGTGGATGCTGAGAACCTTGGGAGGGCTAGACCACTCTCTGCCAATTCTTTTCAGGAGTCCTGACAGGACCTTTCCGGAGCCCAACTCCACAAAACAATCAATATCTTTGTTCTCCAAGAGCTGCATGGATCTATACCAGAGCACAGGACGAGTGACTTGTCTCTTAAGAGCATCTCTGGCATCCCTGCCTTTATGAATAACCTTTGCATCGACATTGGTGATGATGGGATAAACGCTATCGCGAAATTGCACGCTTTCAAGATCATGGGAGAGCCTCTCTTCCGCACTCTTCATTAACTGACAGTGGAAGGGTGCACTTACCGGCAAGAGCACCGAGCGGGGCGGATCGATCACATCCAGAGCTTCCTTGACAGCTTCGGCATGGCCAGCAATGACGATCTGTTCTTTGCTATTCCAATTGGCCACTTCCACTATCCCCCTCCTGACTTTGCCCAACGCACCTGAGACACTGTCAAAATTAGACCCCAGTATAGCTGCCATCGCACCGACGCCGACAGGAACGGCCTCCTGCATGTACTGGCCTCTTTTATGTACTAATACGACCGCATCCTCAAATGTCAATGACCCGGAAGCCACTAGCGCAGAGTATTCCCCGAGGCTATGTCCTGCAGCAATGGCCGGTTCTTTATCCAGAAGCGAATCAACAATGGTACTGACAACGAGAAGAGCCGGCTGTGTATTCTGAGTCAACTTAAGTTCATCTTCTGGCCCTTCAAAACATATGCGGGACAGTTCAAAATCCAGAGCTTGGTCTGCTCGGCAAAAAAGATCACGGGCCAGTTCGAATTCTTGGTAGAACTCTTTGCCCATACCCACTTCTTGAGATCCCTGTCCTGGAAACAGAAAAACCAATTTTTTCACATGCCCTCCATTCTAGGATTTAAACAGTTAGGTTGATTTGGATGTCCGATTTTTCCCTTAGATTTCGAAGCCACTCCTCGACCTGTTCCTCGCTTTTCTCTTTTCTTAAAACAGTTTCAATCTCATCAAAAATATCGAGCATCGATTTTACTTCCAACCCTTGGGCTTCTTGATCAGGGACATATCTCGTTTCATAGTAGTCTTGGATCTCCTCCAGAGTCACAAGAACAGCACGATCAAACCTAGAGGATAGAATCCTGTTGAAGAGTATTCGCTCAAATACATAGGGCCCTAAATCATTTCTTTCCATACCAAAATGTTCCAGTTCCTCTCGGAATTTATCGTTCCCCATTTCCTCAGAAACGCTGTCGAGAAAAGCATTCATTTCCGGCTGATTGACTGAGGCGTCACTGCCGGTCACCTGGATGGCCAACTTCTGATCGATCAGTTTTTGGAGAACTTGTTCAATCGTATCATCCGCGGAGAATTCTTGTCCTCTTTCATACAAGCCGAAAGTCTGGGCAACTCTGACGTCAGTCAACGTTATCAACTGTCCGTTTACAAGAGCTAGGATGCGATCAACCGTCTCGTCCTGCCCGAATCCAGAGTTTAGGGAAACAATCCCAACCATAGCAACAAAGATAATGCCCATTTGCAGGATTCCAATGTGTCGTCGAATCAGACGTTTCCGTTTAAAAAACATTGCCTATAGTGATAAGCCCTAAGATATCATCCTCACCCTGAGTGGCGTCTATATACCAGGCCACTTCCAATCGGATCGGGCCCAATGGTGTTCTGTACCGTAGTCCGAGGCCCAGCGCATTCTGCAGCGACGCAAAGTCGACATCTCCTCTTAATGCCCAAACATTTCCCACATCATAAAAAAATGCTCCATAGAGATCCTTGAACGCTGAGAGCAGAGGAAAGGTCATCTCAAAATTGAATAATAAAAGTGCTTTTCCTCCGGTGGGTTGCCCTGATACGGGATCCTTAGGGCCGAGCTCATCGAACCTTGTCCCTCGAAAGGAATTGCTCCCCCCTGCAAAAAACCTCTCATGGATGGGCATTTTCCCTCTACCCAGACCTAACCGGAACGTCCCACTAAAGGTCCATTCAGGATAAATGGGAAAATAATGTTGATATTTGGTGAATAGCTTAAGAAAATTCGATTCTGCATTTAGCAGCGGATAGGCCCACTCAAGGGCTGCACTCAAAAAATACCCTCTCTGTACATTAAAGGGATCGTTTCTTCTGTCCAGGATAAAACTTTCCGCGATCGACGTTTTTGAGTAGGGGAAATATTGACGGTCGATCTCTGACTCCAATACATACAGTTCTGTCAGGATCGTTTTTTCATACCCCAATGTCGTCAATAAGTTCATGTTCTTCTCAGCAGAAACGATCTTGATCACACCGAGATGGATACCTTGACGGTTATAGCTGAAGCTCTTCCTCTCCTCCTGCTCTATCCAGGCGTTGATATACGTCGCGAGGGGAAGATTAAAGAAAAAATATGGCTGCTCCCAGGAAAATACGATCCGCTTTTCTCTCGTACTGACCTGGCCGAAGATACTGAACTGAGCGGCAATCCCAAGGATGTTGTTGCGGGTGAATTCAGCGGTACCCCGAGGTCTTATCTCATTATTCCAAACAGCAAACGTCTGAGGATCACTCTTCGTCTCCAAGCCGATTCCCAAACTGGCATAATTCCTGCTCCCCTCTCGGACACGGATGAGCAAATTCACTCTCTGGGGCGAAAGCGGGATCTCTTCTATCCTCACCTCTGAAAATATTCCCAGGTTGGCCAGTCGTCTCTCTGTTTCTCTAATCTGATCGTAACGGGCAAGCCCATTTTCATTGACCTGGACCTCGCGGAGAATGGTGCCGATCTTGGTGGCTTTATGTCCTGTGACGATTATCCTCTCGATCGCGACTTCTTCTCCTTCATTGACAGAGAAGTTGAGGTTGAATTTGTTTTCGCTGATCTCCTGGATCTGTGCACTGATCTCTGTCCCTCTGAACGCATTGTTCATGTAAAAATTCTCCAGCCTTCCTAAATCCCGCTGAATGTCTGGCTGGAAAAAAGGACCGCCCTCATAAGCACTGATCTGTTGGAGAAGGGACTCCCTTCCAAATGCCTGGAGGCCTTTTATTGTGATCTCACTGATGGTCTGTTGTTTTCCCTCTTCCACATAAAAAATTGGCCTGACTTTGTTCTCGATCCTTTCAAAAACCAAATCCACTTTGGTGTCGGGAAATCCCCGGGTTTTATAGAGAAATTCGATCTCTCTTGGTAGCTCAAAAAGCTGCGCTCCGTCAATTTTGCTGAGTAACGGTATATTCGTACGGATGAGAAACTCGTCTTTTATTTGAGTGGGCGTGAAATAAGCAAGCCCTTCGAATGTCATATCCCTGATTTTATACTTCTCGCCGGGTGATACGTCATAAACAACCATAAAATCATTGGCCGAGGTCTCGATGCGAGAATCAACGGTGACAAAAATGTATCCCTTCTGCCTCAAGTATCCCACGATCTTGGCCTCTCCCTCAGAAAGTCCCCACTCTTCAAATATGTTGGCTTCCCATATGGGTTTCAGAAGGCTGAGAGGGACATTAGCTCCTTGGATGACAATCGTGATCTTCTCACGTGGGATGACTTCCAGGACAAGGTTGACAAGTCCTTTTTCCATATCAAAATTCCGCTCTTTGATCTTAATCTCAGCACGCCCAAAATCTTCGGAGGCATACAATGCCTTGAGTCTGGCAATATCCTCTTCCAGTACAGAAGGGACGAATGTCCCGCCCTCCTCGGTCTTCATTTCTCTACGCAATTGAGACTCTGGAAGGTTGATCTCCCCAATAAATACAAGATTTTTGACAATAAACCTTTTGGATATCCCCACATCGAAGAGGACATCGACCTCAGATGTATCAGGTACGCTGCTCACTGATGGCGTAACCGGAGTATCGAAATAGCCATCCTCTCTCAATTGCTGTTGTAATTCTTCGACCGCCCTCTCCAGTCTGCTCTTAGAAAAGGCGCTGCCCTCACTCAAAGCGGACAATCTGCTCTTAAGCTTACTTCTGGGGACTTTATTACTTCCTGTAATATTGATATGTCGTGTGTATAATCGACTCGTCAAAAGAAATGTAAGCTCGACATTGTCTTGACCCGCTTTAACCACGGAGATATCTGAAAAAAGCTCCGTTCTGTATATTCTTTTGATGCTGTCGTTGATCTCCTTGAGAGAAAAGGGGTCTCCAGGTTTGATCGTTATCAATTCATCGACAGTCCCCTCGCTCGGTTGTCCATCTATAGAAACAGCGATCTTGCTCACTGTGAGCAGTTCTTTTTTTGTGAGAGGATAAGACATCGGAGCAAGCAGAGTCAGGCAAAACAGCAGGAACGAGATACCGACAGTGAGCAACTTCCTGCTGGTGCGCTCAGAATCTTTTATGAATCTTGACATCTAAACTTACTCTTCCTTCTTCATCCCTAGTCCCCACAATGGAGATATCGTTGGTGAGTTCCCATTCGATACGTACGATATCCTCGCGTTGTGCGGTTAGATTGGTGGAGTAAAGCATGAATACATTTCTTGAGATCTTTTTGCCCACAGTCAAGCGTGCGGTCACAGAAGATGATGCCCCGATCGTATAGGGATCGATCCTGAACCGATCGATACTGAACAGGTCCTCAGCACTCTTTATCGCCTGCTCAGATAGCTGAAAAGACAGAAGTGAACCCGTGCTGAGCTGTGTGCTCCGGTCATATTGGTATGTCCGCTTGAAGGCTTCACCCAATGCAAGCAGAGCGAGGACATCTTCAGGAGGCAGCGGAGGGGATGAGCTGAATTCAGGATTGAGGCTTTCCATCAAACCTCCTAGAGAAAACGTCACACGATAATCTTTCACGTACGTTTCTCCTGTGAAAGTGATGTAGGGCTCAATCCGTGCAGGATTGATGAAGCTCACCTTGCCGTTCAAGACCCTGAATTCTCGGTCCTGGAAATAGACTTCGCCTTCCAAGGATTCGATATCTCCCATAACAATGGGAGATAGGATATTTCCAGTCACCATCAGGTCAAACTTGCCTCTGATATTCCCCAATGTGTTTTCCATCCAAGCATCATCATCAGCCCTCAAACGGATATTCAAGTTAAGGTCATCAAAAAAGGTGGGCTCTCTACGGTCGGAGTATAGTGTAGAGGTCGAAAAGGCGAATTTTTCGTCCAGCTCCCGTCTCCAAAGAACTCTATGCGCATATAAGTCACCGATCAATTCAAAAGTGTTGGCGTTTTTGATCAGCCGGATCGTGCCATCCGCCAAAGCCCGTGTCCTCTCAAGGAGCGCCAGCTGCATATTTTTCCCTTCTCCGCTGATATCGATCTCCTCAACTCCCCCTATTCCCAACTTGAGTGTTCCCGAGCCCTGGACATCACCGCCACCAAATTTTCCCTGGAAGGACCGGATGGCGACATCACCGCCATTAAAGGAGGCTAGAGCTGAAAATTCCCTGAGTGCCTGCGCAAAATTGGGAAAGGGGAGAACCGTTCCCTGAACATCTATCGCTCCCCGTATCTGAGGGGATGTTTTTAAACCATTCAGCTCGGCAATATACCCTACCTCCATCCTGGCACCGCTCCACGGCAAAAGGATGTCGGGATTGGAAAAGGAACCTTTAATATCTCCTTTGAGGCTCTCTTCCAATAGAGGAATGCCAAGCGAGACAGAGAAAGGATTCTTTCCAGGAAGAAAGCTGCCGTCAACCTTGAGATCCAGATGATCTTCTGTGAAACTCAATTTTACATCTCCGGCAGCTTCCGTCCTCTGGAATGGCTCGAGAAAGAGGTCTTTCACTTCAAATGGACCAAGAGCATAATCTTGCCCAAAGGCGCCTCCTCCCTTCAACTGAAAAGACAGTTTTCCCTGAAGGGCTGGATAAACGATGGAGAGGTCCACGTCATTGGCCGTGAAATCCATATCGAATTGCCGGCTTAAAAGCTGCAGAAGAGCGGTTCCCTGGACCCGACCCCCAAACATACCAAACTGAAGATCCGAAAAATTAAGATGATCCTCCTCCCACTCAAAGCTCCCTTTGACCTGAACAGCCGTCTGATCGAGAAACTGCATCTTCTGGCCGAAAAAACCTCCGAAAACCCGGATCTTTTCCCCCTCCTGTTCAAATTCGAACTCTCCGGTGGCTTTACCCTCGAGCGGGATCAAAATATCCAGATTGGGCAAGATCCTCTCCGTTAATCCTTCATCTAGCTGGATCTTCGCTTTAATCCGGTCTGGATTAGAGACAAGATTGATCCGCCCCGTTATCGCGGGGTCTTGGACATTAAATATCCCCTGAAAATTCTCTTGATAGATCTCGATATCCCCGCTCACAGATTCAACATCGAACCGGTCGAAACCTCCAGGAGCAAGGGAGACAGTCGCGCTCACCTGAGGGTGCGAAAAATCACCAAAAATGCGCACAACCCCCTGTCCCCGTCCCCTGATCTCGGGAAATTCGAAATTCTTCCGGAGTATAATGGACAGAAGCTGCCGCGTGCGTTTGACATCTTTCACATCGCCATCGATTAAAACATCGACATTTCTGCCGATGGCGATGACCCCCTCCACCTCCACCTCTGCGATGTTGGAATCAAGGCTTTGAGAGGTGAGAGTCACAACCTCATCCAACAGAGTCAGTTTGACCTGACCGCGAAGATAATATCCCTCTAAATCGGGCAAATCGATCTCGTCTCTAAATTCGATATCGGCTTCGAATTTCCCTTGATAAACAGAAAAATTTCCCCATGCGGGCGATGAGATGGGCCAAGGGATATCGAGATAATCCATTATGGGATCAAGATATATGCCTCGCGCTAATCCATCCACTCGGTCTCCTTGGAAACGGATCCCAACATACTCGCGCGGCAGGTTTGCTCTCTGGAAGTTTAGGTCCAAGACACCACCTGCGGTCTCCGCATAACTGATATTCCCCTGAACGATCCCCATTGGCGTCTTATTGAGCTGGAGAGTTTTACTCGAAAGTGAACCTTCAAACGCGATCTCACCATTCTGACGTGACAGGACACCTTCTCCGAGTATCTTTCCATCCCAATCAAAGGGAATATCGACATATTGAAGGACAACGTCCATCGGGATGTTGAAGGACGTGTTGAGCTCTATAACAGGGTCTGCAAGATTACTGACTTCACCGCTGGCTTTAAAAATCCCTCTTGGACTGCTTATCCTTGCCTTTTTTATCCGAAAGGACTCCCCCTGACCTTCTAGTGAAAGGCTAATTTTGCCATCTATCCGCTGTTGGGCTGAACCCAGAAGAAAATCATTCTGTTCGATCTCAGCATTCAGAGCATACCTATCCCCATTTTGCGTGAGGGATGCATAGATTCCTTTGGATTGGATGCGGGTTTCTCTTCCCCAATAGTACAGCTCGCCATTTCTGATGATTGCCTTGTCGATCACAAAGGGAAAGATGAGCCTGATATCTCTGGGTTTTTCAGCTTCCTCCAAGGACGGGTATACTCTTAAAACTGGACTCTCAATCAGGACATTCAGGGGCTTTTCTCTGGATAAGAGCGACCGGTAGGAAATACTGACAGCCACTTTTTTCGCGGAGAAAAAAGGCGAGAGAGAGACAGACCTCGCATCCTCGAGAACAATGGAGGGAGGGACAAGATTTAAGTAAAGTCGTGTATAGCCAAAGCTTTTTTGTATTTCTCTCTTTATTTGGTTGAGAATAACATTCTTAACAACGGTTCCGGCACCAGCCAAAATAAGGAAAACGACCGCGAAGATGAACAGTTTTTTCAC
>WTAW01000207.1 GCA_013139435.1 Candidatus Aminicenantota bacterium
TCGAAGTCCTCCTTATAGTGGCGATTTTGGCTACCCTTCTGGTTGTCGCAATGCCAGGGTTTCAAAGAATGTTCGATAAGGCCAAGATCAGCCAGGCCTCCTCAGACATCGCCGTAATGGGCAATAACATCACAGATCATTTCATGGACTATGGTCAGTATCCTGAAACATTGGAAGAGTTAGACCATCCAAAGCGGTACGATCCGTATGGATTCGCTTACGAATACCTGGTGATCTTCGGCAAGAACAAGAGCGATATCTCGGGGAAGTGGCGAAAAGACCGGTTCCTCGTGCCTCTCAATTATGATTTTGACCTTTACAGCGTGGGCGAAGATGGCAAAACATCTGCACCTCTGACTGCCAAAGCCAGCTATGATGACATCATCCGCGCCAATAATGGGCGTTTTATCGACATCGCTTCCAAATATTAGTCGGAAATCCATGGATGAAAATCGAAAAAGCTTTTCTCCGGAGTAAAGTCGCCCGACGTATCTTTTTCCTATTTATCCTCTGTGCACTTCTTCCCATAACAATTCTGGCTATCATCACCTATTCCAACATGACCAAACAGCTCCATCAACAGACGCAGAGAGAGCTTCAACAGATAAGCAAGTCCATGGGGATGGCCATCTTTGAACGTTTGGTCCTCATTGAATCCGAAATGCGAATGGTCTCCTCTAATCTTGATTTGGAAGCGGAAATCAATGGTCCACAAGCGGTCCCAATAGATCGATCGTCTCTCAATAATCGGTTCAAAGGTCTTGTGTGGCTCACTCATGAGGGACAATCGATCAGTTTATTCGGTCAAATTTCCGATCCTCCTGTCCTCGATTTCACAGATAAAGAAAAGATATTTTCGGGCGAAACAGTAATCCTGACCAAGCCATTTTCAAGAGATCAATTACGAATATTTATGTGTTTAGCGTTTGATCTTCAGGACGAGAATCAAGGAGTGACCTTAGCTGAAATCAATCCCATGTATCTCTGGTTTATGGGTTATGAGAATCCACTTCCTCCTGCTACTGGGCTCTGTATTTTAGACTCTCAAGCCCGTATACTTTTTTCATCATTCGGGGAAGACATCAAATTTCCTAAACCAGTGCTATTTCAGATGCAATCGAGCTCAATTGGCCAATTTGAGTGGGATTATAGAGAAGAACAATATAAAGCAAGCTTTTGGTCACTTTTTTTGATGAGCAAGTTTTTTTCGCCTGACTGGAGAGTGATAGTCTTTAAATCAAAAACTTCTATGCTTGCTCCTCTTGCAAATTTCAAAAACACATTTCCCTGGATAATTCTGATCACTCTTTGGGTTGTATTGTTTCTCAGCATTAATCAAATAAGAAAGAGCATGATCCCCCTTGAGAAACTCAAAGAGGGAACACAGCGAATTGCACAAAGAGATTTTGATAGTCAAGTTGAAGTGAGTAGTCAAGATGAATTCGCAGACTTGGCGAATTCCTTCAACACCATGGCCAGCCATCTAGGGCGACAGTTTAAAACATTGACCGCAATGGTCGATATCGACAGGGCCATTCTCTCTGCATTAGAGACAAAAAAAATCGTCGAAGTCGTCAATACCCATATGCGTCAGGTATTCCCCTGCGATTCTGTGGGTATTTCGTTGGTGGATCCGAACAATAAAAACTCCGTTCAAACATATATCCATAGGGGAAATCCCCATCAGGAGGAATACACAGAATCTGTGGAAATTGATAACGAGGAGATTCAAGCACTCCATAATAATCCCAAAAATCTATTCATATCAGTGGAAAATGGCATTCCCAAGTATTTGGTTCCATTAGCAGGGAAGAATATTCAGTCCTTTTTTGTTCTTCCGTTGTTTATCAAAAACTCACTCTCCGGAATCATCACACTTGGCTATTCCCATTCTCCCGATCTTTCAGAGGAAGATATCTCACAGGCCAGGCAATTAGCTGATCAGGTTGCCGTGGCGTTGTCAAACATGCGGTTGATCGAGGAGTTGAATCAATTTAACTTGGGTACGCTTACAGCTTTTGCAAGAGCTATCGATGCGAAATCTTCGTGGACTGCCGGTCACTCTGAGAGGGTCACCACAATCGCACTCAAGATAGGCAAAGTCCTGGGGCTCTCTCCCGAAGATTTGGATAACTTACACAGGGGAGGGCTTCTTCATGACATCGGTAAGATTGGAATTGCTTATGACGTTTTGGATAAACCCGGAGGATTAAATCCTGAGGAGAAAAAAGACATGCAAAAGCATGTCATCCTTGGAGCACGTATCTTGGAGCCTATTCCTGCTTACTCGGAAATTTTGCCCATAGTCAGACAACACCATGAAAATTTTGACGGGACTGGATATACGGAAGGACTTGCCGGAAACGATATTTGCCTGTATGCAAGGATTCTGGCCTTAGCTGACCGTTTTGAAGCCATGACTTCAGACCGGCCCTACCGCAAGGCGTTGAGCCAAAAGAAAGCGATAGAGTTCATCAAAAACCAAGCGGGAAAAGAGTTGGACCCAAAAGTTGTAAAAGCTTTCCTGGAGGTCGTCACTTAAAAATGGACGAGAGAATGACCGATCTAGAAAAATCATTTGATCGCATAAATTTTCAATCCACTTTCGAGGTCTCGCTATGAAAAAACATATACTCTCGGTAACAATTACTATTTTATGTGCTCTGTGTTTATGGCAATGCAACACACAGAAAACGGTTCCTGAGGAATTAGCAGGAATCTGGAAGACCAAAATCCTGGATTATGAGGGCTCTTTTTTGGGGCTCCAAAACGATACGATAACTTTTGGAACAGTTGAAGGTGATGTCCAGGTCTTCTCCATCATAAAGATAAAAAAGGATGAAGAGAATGGAGATTGGAAATTATACACTATTCACTACGTGGACAATAATTTCCAACAGTGCGAACTTCCCATCTATTTTCACCCGATCGATGATGGAATACTCCGGTTCAAGAACAAAGAAGAAATCACGTGGGTCAGGAAGAAAACCTGAGTGATAGTATGCGATACACATAATTCATCACCGTTGAGGGTGAACATGTATTACAAAATATCACCCTTAAAACTACCCAAAAGGGGGATTGAAGGTCAAAATGAAGTATTGCATCATGGTATAGGTAAAATGCTGCAAAAATGTGTAATTTTATGCCATAAAAAACACATAGGAGAGAGAGAATGAAAGCTTTAGCCTGGATACTCGTTCTGGGAGCCATAGGGTACTTCGGCTACACGAATTTCGTCAAACCCTTGACCGCTGAAGAAAATGAAGTCCAGATGATCGAGAACAAGTATGACGGTGCCGTCGAAGAGTACATGCAGGCCGTTCGGAAAGCGGGGGGACTGGGGATGGACACAATATCGGATGTAGAAGATGCTATCAGAAAAATCAGAGGAACAAAAGCAGCCATACTCAATCTGAAGCGGCGCCTGAAGGATGAAGCTGCGATCCAAAAGGCCAAAGTGCTTGAAGCCAAGATGAGGCAGTTCTACGGCAAGAACGACCTGATTTGGTTTTAGTTTAAGAATAGTATGGATTATTCACGAGTCGAGGTTGATTTAGTGGTTAGGTTGGGTCGGCGCGAGGCATGGAGGGCGAAGCTGTAGTTTACTCCCGCGAGACCCGACATAACGAAGCAGATGCAGTGAGATCGGCTCGCCCGAAGGGTAAAAGATGCTAACAATAGATATTGGATCTTTTTTTTAGTATAAGTCTTTTAATATAAATTTGTTAGCAGCTTTTATGAATAATTCATATAGGAGCTTGACAATGAGCAATGTCAACCCTATATTTTACTAGTTAATTTCGAATTAGGAGTCTATCTCGACGCACTATGGATGTTATAGATCAAATCAAGAATACGGCAAGCATTGTCGATATCGCCTCCCAGTACACGACACTAAGGCGAAGGGGCAAAAAACACTTGGGACTCTGCCCCTTTCACTCTGAAAAAACCCCCTCGTTCACCGTTGACGAGGACAAACAACTCTTCCACTGTTTTGGATGCAACATTGGTGGGGATCTTTTCACCCTTGTCATGGAAAAAGAAAACTTGAGCTTCCCGGAAGCTCTGCGATTCTTGGCCGAAAAGTACAACATCGCACTTCCAGAAAAGAGGAAATTCTCGCCCCAATTGGCAAAATTAGAGGAAAAACTCACCAAGATCAGCGAAGACAGCTTAGCCTTCTTCAGAAAAAACCTTTTTAACACAAAAGAGGGTGAAAATGCCCAGGAGTATCTCCGCAAAAGAGAAATCTCCGAGGAGCTCATCCAGAAGCTTAAAATCGGTTACGCGCTCAACTCATGGGATGCTCTGCTCAGTTTCTTCCAAAGAAAAGACATATCCCCTAGCCTCCTGGAGAAGGCCGGCCTGGTCCTTCGGAGAGCAAAAAAGGAAGGACATTACGATCGATTCAGGGGAAGGATCATATTCCCCATCTTCACTCCGACAGGTAAAGTGGTCGCTTTTGGAGGACGGACCATAATCGACCAGGATCCCAAGTACCTCAACTCCCCTGATACACCCATATACACAAAGGGGAAACTTCTCTATGGCTGGAATTTTACAAAGGATGCCATCCGTGAACAGAGAGAGATCATTCTTGTCGAGGGCTATACAGATTTTCTCGCCCTGCTTCAAGCTGGTATACCGAATGTTGCGGCCTCTCTAGGGACCAGCCTGACATCCGAACAGGTCATGCAAGCATCCCGGTTTGAATCGAGAGTGATCGTCAGCTACGATGCAGATTCAGCTGGGATAAAAGCCTCTCTCCGTGCCATCTCTTTATGTTTCGTACAAGGTGTTGAAATCCGTGTGTTGACATTGCCCAAGGGGTACGATCCGGATAGTTATATAAGAAAGTACGGCCCAAAAGAATTTATCAACAAGATCCAAGAGAGCACACCAGGAATCGACTTTTTAATTGAATATGTACGAGGAAAGAAAAAACTAAGCCCTGAGCAAAAAAATAGAGTCGCGAGATACATAATTAACGAGATCATTAAAATACCCAACTCCATCATCCAAAGCGAATATCTTAAAAAACTAAGTGAGGAGCTCAATTTAAAAGAGGACATTCTGCGTTTTATGATCAAGACTAAAACCAAAGAAGAAGATAATAAGGAAGTACAAACCGTTTTTCTAATTGCTGAAAAACGCCTACTGCAGATCCTATTCCATGACAGTAATATTGTACCAACTGTAATTAAGGCTATGAAAAAGGAAGATTTCACAGGTCTACAAAGTGAACCAATTTTTCTGATAATGTCGGATTTTATTAATAACAGGGTAGATTTCAATATCCTAAATATCCGAGAAAAAATTGATAAAAGTCTCTTTAGCTCCCTAGCGAAAATTTTACAGGAGGAAGAGCAAGAGCCAAGTGTTGAAGAAGCTATGGAATGTGTTCGGGCGCTCCGACAGTTTTCCCTTGAAAACGAGTCCCTGGGATTAAAGCACGAAATATCTAGACTCGAAAAAGCAAATGAAATAAAAAAAGCTCTTTTAATCATGAAAAAATTGCAAGATGTGAAAATGCAGCTTTTTCGCCTGCAGAATCAGGAGCTCTAATTATAATGTTTAAAGGATTGGACCTAGGTTACTTATAGGAAAAGAGGAGTCAACATTGCCATCAGATAGTGACGATCAAAAAAACGAAATCCATCAGCTGATATCCAAGGGAAGAAAGCAAGGATATTTGCTGTTCGCGGAAATCGACAAAACTTTCCGGGATGACTCTGCTAGTCAACAAGTTTTTGATGAATTTCTCAACTCGATGGATGACTATGGAATTAAAATCCTCGATAAGAAGAGGGAAGTCGTCCCCAAAAGAAGAAAAAGTAATATCGTTTCCCTCGAGGGACTGGAGCGCACAACCGACCCTGTGAAGCTCTACCTCAGGGAGATGGGCAACATTTCTCTCTTGACCCGGGAGGGAGAAATCGCCATTGCAAAAGAGATAGAGAGGGGAGAAAAAGCCATAATCAAAGCTCTGTCAAAAACACGGCTTGTACTCAACGAAGTTCTCTCTCTCGAGGACAGAGTGGACGAAGACCCGGATGTCCTACAAGAGATGTTTGACTTTACCGAAGAAGATCTTTCCGAAGGAAAATATGAGATCAAGAAAAAAAGGATCCTGGATAAGGTCAAGGAAATCCGTGAAATCAGCGGCGAACTGGAAAAAATACCCAATCTAAAAAAATATACTCTCGCGAGAGGACGATATATCGTTGAAATCAGCCGGCTCATCCGAGAGCTCAACATCCGCCCCCTCCACCGGGAGATCATCATCGCAGAGCTCCGAAATAGACTGAAGATCATCAATGAGTTGGAGGAAGCTAGAGAGGACTTAAATGTCTCAATGAGCCACACCAGAAGCATCAAGAAAGAGGCGGAATACAAGAAAAAGATCAATGAGATTAACAAGATCATGCGGAGCTATCAAAAGGAGATCGCTCTCGATTCTCAAGGATTACGAAGAACTCTGCGGTCCATAACCGCTGGCAAAAAAATCAGCGATCAGGCGAAAAAAGAGCTTGTTGCCGCAAACCTCAGGCTGGTGGTGTCGATTGCCAAAAAATACAGTAACCGTGGACTCCAATTTCTCGATTTGATCCAAGAAGGAAACATGGGCCTGATGAAGGCCGTGGACAAATTCGAATACCGCAGAGGATATAAGTTTTCTACGTATGCCACATGGTGGATACGACAGGCCATTACCCGAGCCATCGCCGACCAAGCCAGAACGATCCGGATCCCGGTGCACATGATCGAAACCATCAATAAACTGATCCGCGTTTCACGAAGTCTTGTCCAGGAGATCGGACGTGAGCCGACCTCTGAGGAGATCTCGAAGAAAATGGATATGCCGATCATCAAGGTCAGGAAGATCATCAAGATCGCTCAAGAGCCGATATCCCTCGAGACTCCCATCGGTGAAGAGGAAGATAGCCATCTGGGCGATTTCATCGAAGATAAGATCATGCCCTCCCCTCCTGATACGATCATCCACATCAACCTCAGAGAACAGATCGAGGAAGCCCTGAAAACCCTGACAGAAAGGGAGGCAAAGGTCCTGAAAATGAGGTTTGGCTTGGGTGACGGCAACGAACATACCCTTGAAGAAGTTGGACAACAATTCAAAGTCACTCGTGAAAGAATCCGGCAGATCGAAGCCAAGGCACTGAGAAAACTCAAGCATCCAAGCAGAAGCCGAAAACTCAAATCCTTCACCAACGATGAATAATCCAGGTGGAAGATGGATTATTCACGAGTCGAGATTGCTGCAAAGGCGAGGCAGTGGCCCACGAAGCTGTAGTGAACTACTACGAATGAGCTACAATGAAGCCGATGCTGTGAGATCGGTTCGCCCGTAGGGTAAAAAATTTCAATGATAAGGAAATGATAATATTCCGAAGAAAGGGAAAGCCTTAAATTCATGAATGTCTATAGTTAATAGTTTCTGATAGAAAAAAGTAAATATGGCATTGAAATATTTTATGAATAATCCAGAAAATTGACTTGAAATATAAGATTTGATATAAGTGCAGTGCAGGGCCTATAGCTCAGCGGTAGAGCCACCGGCTCATAACCGGTTAGTCCCAGGTTCGAATCCTGGTAGGCCCACTTTTACCAGAGGAA
>WTAW01000223.1 GCA_013139435.1 Candidatus Aminicenantota bacterium
ACAGAGGTTTGGAAGTGACGGTTGGAGATAAGGTCTGGCATCCCGAGAAAAACGAAGAGATATTTATCCCTGCACAAGTTCCTCACCGGATGAAGTGTTTCGGCGATTCACCCGCACGACTCATGGAGATCTGGATAGGCGATTCGGCTGAATCCGACATCGTCCGCCTCGAAGACAAATACGGCCGCAACAATTCCAGTTAATTGATTTATTCACGAGTTGATGTTGCTGCAGCGGCAAGGCAGTGGCCCATAAAGCTGTAGTGAACTACTGCGAATGGGCTACAACGAAGCCGATGTGGTAAGATCGACTCGCCCGAAGGGTAAAAAATGCCGATAATAAGAATTTATAGTCTTTAGATGGGATGGTATCGGCAGTTTTTATGAATAATTCAATTGATTTGGCCCATTAGGAAAGCCTTCGGATACTTAACAAGCACTCTCTCGATGATGTACTCCTCGATTTCTTGGGCCGATTTGAGCTGCATCGCTTTCCGCACGATCCTCTGAATGGGTTTGAATTCTACCGAACGCAGGACCTCCTTGATCCGGGGAATAAAGATAGGATTCATGCTGAATTTCCGCAACCCAAAACCGAGTAAGACCAGCGCAGACAGAGGGTCCGCCGCCATTTCTCCACAGACCGTGATCTCTTTCCCAGCCGCTTGAGAGGTCTCGATGATGAACTTGAGGATTCGCAGGATCGATGGGTGGAGAGGCTTGAATAGGTATGACACCAGCTCGTTCGACCTGTCCACGGCCAGGTAATATTGTATAAGGTCATTCGTCCCTATACTCAAATAATCCACCTCTCTGACCAGCACATCTGTGATGGTCGCTGCTGCGGGAACCTCGATCATAACTCCCAGGGGAATATGTGTATCGAACTTGACTTTCTGTGACTTCAACTCCTCTTTGACTTCTTGGAAGAGGATCTTCACCTCTTTGATCTCCTCGTATTCAGTGATCATGGGGATGAGGATGCGAACATTTTTCAGAACACTCGCTCTCAAGATCGCACGGAGCTGTACTCTGAGCAATGCCTTTTCGTGGAGAGAAAACCTGATCCCCCTCAGGCCGAGAGCCGGATTGGGTTCCTTCTCTATTTTGAGTTGGGGGAGATTTTTCTCGCCTCCGATATCCATCGTCCGGATGTAGACATGGGCGGGGTGGGCCTCTTTTGCACAACGATAATAGGCATGATAGTGCTCCTCCTCTGAAGGCAGAGAAGTGCTGCGTAAATAGATGAATTCGGAACGGTAAAGCCCTATCCCTTCTGCCCCTAGAGAAAACGCCGGTTTAACCTCTTCTGGCATCTCGATATTGGCCATCGGATAAAATCTCTCGCCATCCAAGGTTAAGGATTTCAGTTTAGCTGTCTTTCGGAGCTCCTTACGATAATTTTCGTATCTTTGCCTCTTGCTGATAAACTCTTTTTCAATGGCCGGTGGGGGATTGATGAGGACTTCACCATCCGTGCCATCGACAATGAGGATATCTCCATTCTTGACGCGTTTGGTAATGTTCCTCAGCCCGACAACAGCCGGAATGTTCAACGATCGAGCGAGAATCGCCGTATGGGATGTCTGGCCTCCCATATCCAGGGCCACCGCAAGCACATTTTCTTGACTCAACCGCAGAGCTGCTTCAGAAGGCAAGAGGTCATGACCCACCAGGATCTTTTCTTTGTCATCGTGAGTTTTTTCCTGTTCGACAGGCTCTAAATTCTTGTACACCCGAGATAACACATCCGAAACATCGAACTTCCTTTCTCTGAAATATTCATCAGCGATGGATTCAAACTTACTCATGTATTGCTCATGGATCTGCGATATCGCCCATTCTGCACGTGTTTTCTCTTCTGTGATAATCTTTTTTAGACTTGCAAACAATGAACTATCCTTCAGGATGAGAAGGTGGGCATCAAAAATGAAGGAATGCTCTTCCCCGATTTTTTCCCTTACTTTATCCTTGATATCTGTCAACTGGCGTCTGGTGCGTTCGATGGCTTTTTCCAAACGAGCGATCTCTGTGTCCAACTGCCCCGGTGAAATGCCGTCTTTTCTCGAGGAAAAGATCACGCGCTCTGTCAAGAGAACTTCCCCGATGGATATGCCGGGAGAAGCGCCGATACCTCTTAGTCTCAGATATTCCATCTCTTTCTATTCTTCTTCATAAAACATTTTTTCGATGAGCGCTACCAACGCATTAAGAGCTTGTGTCTCATCGGGACCTGAGATCTTCAGTGTGATTTCCGAACCTTGTACAGCCGCTAGAGTTAAAATTCCCAGGATGCTCTTCCCATCAATCTCATTCCCATCCTTTTCGATCCGCACAGAAGAGGCAAACCGATTTGCCAGGTTCATGAATTTCACTGCAGCCCTGGCATGTAGCCCAAGTTTATTTTTAATGATGACTTTTTTCTTTATCATGGAAGCCAGGCTGAATCAGTTCTTGGAACGCAAAAGAGCGCTAGCCCAGTGGATGTTCTTTTGTCCCTGTTCAACAACTTTCTTCGCCACTTCCTGGAGGCTATTGCTCCTTTGGAGAGATGCAAATTTGATGAGCATCGGAAGATTCACTCCTGTAATGATCTCAACCTGATTGTCCTTTAAAAAACTTAAGCTCAAGTTGGAAGGAGTCCCTCCAAACATATCTGTGAAAATCAGAACGCCGTTCTTCTTATCGACGTTTTTGAGGCTCTTATTGATCTTCTTTTTTGAAGCCTCAACATCATCATACCATCCAATGGAAATTGCTTCGATGTTGACAGTTTCGCCGAGTATTATCGTCAAAGCGTTCAAAAGCTCCTCTGCCAACTTGCCGTGGGAGACGATGATACCACCGATCATTCTTCTACCGCTTATCCGTTTCGACCTCTAGGTCTGTTTTGTCCATAAAACCAAACGGGGTGCGAACCCCATTATCTTTGCATAACTCACACCAAGATTTCAACATTTTATCATCTATTCATCACATTTCTATTTATAAACATCCCGATGGTAGATGCGCACGTTGGTGGAGTTGGTCCTCAAGTGTTTTTTAAGCTGCTCACCGCAAACGACCGACCGGTGCTTGCCTCCTGTGCAACCCACAGAAATAGTCAAAGTGCTCTTTCCCTCTTCCACAAAGTTCGGCATCAGATAATCCACGAACCTGAACAATTCCATTAAAAACTGACTCGCTCCTGCGGACTGAAGAACATATTCGCGTACACTCTTACTTCTTCCCGTTTTTTCTCGCAAAGTGTTGATGTAGAACGGGTTGGGCAAAAATCGTGTATCAAACACCAGGTCAGAATCGACAGGTATTCCATATTTATACCCAAAGCTGACAATGACGATCTGCATCTGTTGTGTTTTTCGCCTGAGAAATCGTCTTGTCAGTATTTTTTTTAGATCCCAGACACTCAATGCCGTAGTGTCGATCACTTCATCCGCCATCTTCTTGATCTCGGCCAAACGCTCCCTCTCCAGGAGAACACTTTCAACAACAGTTTTTTTTCGCGTTAGAGGATGCGGGCGCCTGCTTTCACTGAATCGCTGCACGAGAGTTTCATCCGAAGCTTCGAGAAAGATCATCCAGATCGGGATCTTCTTCCTTATGGATTCCACCACATTCGGGAACTCTGTCGTAAATCCTTCCTCGCGGATATCCACCACAAGAGCGACTTTTTCTATTTTAAATTCTTCGCGCATCCACAGATCCACAAAACTCGGGATCAATTTTGCAGGGAGGTTGTCGATGCAGTAATAACCCAAGTCCTCCAGAAAGCGGTTGACACTGGTTTTCCCTGATCCGGACAAACCTGTGATGATGAGAAATCTATCGTCTTTCACTGGGATTTCCTCTTTTTATGTTTTTGATCGAGAAGCATCCTGTCCAATCTCTCCATAATTTCCTGGGGGGCATGATATCCTGTTTCTCTCAATAGATAAGCCTTACAGGCCACTTCGATCAAAGTAGCGATGTTCCGCCCTGGAGCCACAGGAATTGTAATATGAGGCACTGAGACGTCAACGATTTTTCGATCTCGAGCAAATTCCAGCCCCATCCGGTCGTATTGCTTTCCTTCCTCCCATTTCTGCAGTTTGATCATTAGACGAATTTCTTCTCGAGAAGAAACGGCTTTCGCCCCAAAGATCTCTTTGATGTTGATGATCCCTAATCCCCTGATCTCCATGAAATGCTGACTAACCTCTGGGGCTGCGCCAATCAACCGACCATCCAGAACTTGGCACTGAGTGACATCATCAGAGATAAAACGGTGTCCCCTCGTGATAAGCTCCAGTGCGCTCTCACTCTTGCCAACTCCGCTGTCCCCTACGATCAAAACCCCCAACCCAAACACCCGGAGTAATCCTCCTGGAATGATCATCCCAAAAAATCCTGATAAAGGGAAAGCTCTCTTTCCCTAATCATCTATTCTTTCTTCCTCGTCTTTGAGAACATCCAAAATCATACTGATATCCTCGGCCTCCTGAATCTTTTTGATGACACGTTTTGCTTTGCGAACAAGTTGGGCAATTGCCGCAAGGATTTGAAGGTTCACACTGGGATTGTCCGGCGAAGAGACCACGAGGAAGAAGATAAAGGAGGGTTTTCCATCCAAAGCATGAAAATCCACTCCTTTTTTAGAAATGGCCAACATCACCACCGGAGTTTCTACGCCCTTCATCTTGCAGTGGGGGATGGCGACGCCATCGCCGATGGCCGTACTTCCCAGCTCTTCCCGTTGCAATAATTTTTCGTATAAATCTTTATCTTTGGCTATTTTGTTTCGCTTCTTGAGAAAGCTCACCATTTCCTTGAGAACACTATCTCTCGTCGTGTTGTCGAGCTCCGGAATCACCATATCTTGCATTAATAAACTGTGTACTTTCACTAGATTCTCTCTCTCTCTTAAAAAGGACTATTCGGGCTCAACTAAACCATAATTGCCGTCTTTTCGTCTGTAGAGAACAGCCCATTTTTCAGAATCAAATTTTCTGAAGACAAAAACTTCTTTTTTTCTGGATTCCAGCTGAAGGAGAGCCTCTTCCACAGACATGGGTTTTAAAGAAAAATCCCGACTCGGGATCACCCTCACCGGTTGTTCTTCTGTCTCTAGGGGAATAGGGAGCGGTCCGGCCTCTCGGCTCCTCCGTCTCTTCCTTCCTTGCAGTTTCTCCCGTTCCTTTTTCACTCTCTTCTCGATATGGTCAAACGCCAAACCCACTGAACTGAACATATCGTGCGTTTCTTCCACGGTGTTCAACGTGGCCCCTTTGATCTTGACATTGATCTCGGCCTTGTGCCTGTACTTCTCCACAGACAGGATAAGATCGGCTTCAACGGGATAGCCGAGCAACTTCTCGATGGCCTTCAACCTTCGTTCACAGTGCTTTTTGACTTCAGGCGTAATACTCGTATGCCTGGCCGTATAGTTGATATTCATTGAATCTCCTCTATCCAATACTTTCTCTTTCTGATATGGGAAGGCGGGATGCGGAGTTGTTTTCTGTATTTTGCCACAGTCCTGCGGGCGATCTTAAAATTCTCCTTTGCCAAGATCTCTTCAATCTCGATATCGCTCAAAGGATTCGTTTTATCTTCCTGTTCCACCAATTTTTTTATCTTCTCTTTGACTCTCAAAGAAGAGATCTCTTCACCAAAATCTCCAGAGAGAGCCTTATGGAAAAAATATTTAAGGGGGAAGACCCCTCTCGATGTCATGATGTATTTATTGGCGACGACTCGCCCCACAGTGGATTCATGCACTCCGATCTCCTGCGCCAGTTCGATCAGGGTTAAGGGTTTGATGAATTCCATCCCTTTTTCAATGAAATCCCTTTGTTTGTCCACGATGTACTTGGCGACTTTGTAGACGGTTTGGTTGCGCTGATTCAAGCTGCGGAGGAACCAAAAAGCTTTTTTCATCCGATCCTTTAAAAACTGACTTGCGTCTGAATCATCCTTTGACATTTGAGCTAGCATTTTTTTATAGAAAGGGTTGATTCTCAGCTGTGGCATTCCTTCATCATTGAGGATGATCTTCAGTTCATCGTCCTCTTTCCGAACGATGATATCGGGCACAACATAGAATGTTTTCTCCTTGCTGTATTTTCTTCCGGGTGCGGGGTCCAAACCCTTGATGACCTCGATGTGAGACTTGACATCTGCAAGAGATATGTTCAATACCCTTGCCAGTTGAACAAAATCGGATTTTTCCAGAAGAGACAGGTGCAAATCGACAATTGTTCGTGTGACCGGATCATCAATTTCAAAATATTCCATCTGAGCAAGCAGAGCCTCTCTGAGATCCAAGCTACCGATGCCGACGGGGTCGAACCTCTTTATCTTTTCACGGATGTTTTCTACCTGCTCTTCGGACGCTCCAGTGGCTGCAGTAATCTCCTCAACAGGTGAGATGAGATAGCCATCTTCGTTGATGTTACCGATGATGTACTGAGCAACGAGACGATCTTTTTCATCAGAAAATGTCAGGTTCGACTGCCACTCCAGATGATCCCAAAGAGAATCGGACTTGGACACGAAGTTCTCGAAATCAGGAGCCTCTTTTTTCTCCACAAAATATGACCGCATGGAATTATCAAAATACTCTTGGAAATAAGCTTCGAGGTCTTGATCCTCCTCCTCTTTTTTTTGCGGTTCAGTCGTTTCGCTGCTTTGAGGGATATCTTCTGTTTTCTCCGGCTCCTTTTCTGTTTCGCTCTTTTCCTGCGGCCTCTCCTCTTCGCTCTTCACCTCCATTGTTTCTTCCTCGATCTCCAGCATGGGATTTTCAGATAGTTCTTTATCGATGATCTCGATGAGCTCGAGATTCGTTAGAGGGAGGAGTTTGATCGCCTGTTGCAAAGCGGGAGCGAGAATAAGCCTTTGGACTTGTTTCTGGTGTAGCTGCTGTTTCATAATCACGGTTATTCCCCTAGTCCATCTCCATCCGTCGATTCACTCCAGTCCAAAATCCTCCCCAAGATATGATCGTCTGACTTCCTCAGAAGTGATCAGGTCCTGTGGAGTCCCTTCTTTCAAGATCTTGCCGCTATCGATGATATAGGCACGGTCGGTGATCTTCAAAGTCTCTCTGACGCTGTGATCTGTTATGAGTAGCCCGATCCTTTTTTTCTTTAATGCAAGGATGATCTCTTGAAGGTCGAGGATCGCCAGCGGGTCGATGCCTGTGAATGGCTCATCCAAGAGAATATACTCCGGATCGGTGATCAGTGCTCGTGCGATCTCAAGTCTTCGCCGTTCCCCCCCCGATAGAGTATATGCCTTAGCTCCGACGAGTTTGTCGAGCCCAAACTCAGCGAGAGTCTCTTTGACACGGCCGTTGTATCTCGAAGGGGAGATCCCGATCATTTCCAGGATGGACGTCAGGTTATCGGCGACAGTGAGTTTTCGGAATGCGGAAGGTTCTTGCGGAAGAAGACAGAGCCCTCTCCGTGCTCTCATATACATGGGAAGGTCTGTGATGTCCTCACCATCGAGGATAACCTTTCCTGCATCATGAGGGATGAGACCGAGAATGAGGGAGAATGATGTGGTTTTTCCTGCACCGTTGGGTCCTAAAAGTCCAACGATCTCGCCCTTTTTGACCCTGATCGAGACGTCATCGACAACTTTTTTCTTGTGGTAACTCTTTTTCAATCCTACGGCTTCGAGATAATTGTTCATATTTCACGATTTTATTACTGTTACAGACCTTTCTCGACCTTTATTCTCGACGACGATTTTACCATCGGCTATGAAAAAAGTCAATTTAGTTCCCGCTGTTTTCCCCTGGTCCTTGGCGATGAGAACCGGATCTCCTGTAAGAACGATCGTCTCCTTTCTCATATCGAACACGGCACTTTGTCCTCTTCCTTGGTACTGTTCTTGTGTGATCACAACATCGTCAACAGCAGTGATTCTTTTTATGTCCCCACCGTTCTTTTCCAGGTGAATAAAAACGGATTGTGCTGTTAAAACGATATTCTCGACTTTGAGAGTATTCTTTCCTTGGTAATGCACAATGTCCCTGTCAGGATCATACGACATTGCCTCTGCAGTGATCGTCACCCGTTCTTTCCTTTCCCTATCCTTGGGCACATACGGGAAAGTCGAGCTGATGTTACCCTCTGCAGTGACCATGCCTGTATCCTTGTGAATGTTGAGCACGTCAGCGAACAGTATATCCTTGTCCTGCCAAACTTTATTGCCTCCACTAAAGTTAAAACGTTTTTGCGAGGCAAAATATCTCATTTCCTGAGTGGTTATGAACACAGGTTTGTTTTCCGAAAAGAATCCGACAGCCTGCTTTCCTTCCTTCTGAGTATTGAAAATCATTTGGACGTTCCCGCTTGCATCCATATTGTTGTTTTTACGGGAAATGTTGATTATCTCCGCTTTTATATCTAAATCTCCTGTTGAAACACTTGCTCTGATGATGTCTTTACCCCGAGTTATAAGGGAGTTTTTATCCTCCTCAATAGCTATGGTATCTCCATGAATGCTCCTCTGGATCTCTCCGTTTTCGTCCCTCTCGACGACCTCTGCATCCTTATTTGCAAAAAACCGCACCAGCTCGCCCTCACGATTCAGGCGAAATTCTACAGATTTTCCTTTGATCTGTATTGATTTTCCTGACTCAGACATAAATTTGAAGGCACAGTCGCCATTTGCTGACACTTGCCGAATTTTTGGAACATTGAGAAAAGTCTGAATCAGGACTTCCTCGGCTTGGATTTCTCGCTTATTGCCATAGAGGTGCAGAGCTTCCTTATTGGGCACAGAAGAAGGGTTCGCCTCGCTCTCTTCCAAGGAAGCGTTGACATTACCGCTGAATAGCATTGTTCTGATATTTTCATTGTTCGCGGTCAATTTAAAGTCAAGGCAATCAGATGTGACCCAACTTCTGTCATGAGAAAGACGCACATTGCCTTGGAGCTTGCCTTTCTTCCCACGCTTCACAAAGGAAAACATATCACCCTCGAGCACTATGGGGATGGACGGACTCAGATCTGATAAGATTTCAAGATGTATGTCTTCGTTGAGCTCCAAAGCCCTGTCCTTCAGGGAATAGAGCATCCTTTGCCCGGAACCTGACAATCTTTCAGAAGTAAAACGGATAGGATAATTGCTTTTAAACATCTGTTTATCTGCATCATATTCCAGAAAAGACACATCGAGATTGAGGTCTTTGAATTGAACTCTGGATCTGTTGGCAAACTGAAACTTGGTTCCCTCTTTGTCATAAACAACTTCATTGCCATAAAGGAAAATATCCTCGCCCTCACTTTTTTCAAAAAAAACGATCTCGACATTCCCCTCGAGATGATATTGATCATCCTCTCCCATGTAGTGTTTGTCCGCCCGGATCTGTAGATTTCCCTTTTGCCCTTTGGCTTCAAAAAATTCGATCTGCTCTTTTTGTTCGAGCATTTCTTGCTTGGCATTTTTGGGTGCATGGCCTATCTTTGGTTGTTGTTTTGTGTGTGTTATCAGGTTCACGGCTATGACTGCCAAAAGAGAAAAAAAAGCGACCGCGATGAGAGATTTCCACACTTTTATCCATTGGATTCTGATCTTTTCGATACGTACAACTACACCAGACATCTCTCTTTATGCCCCAAGAATATTATAAATGATTTTAGCGGATTTTGATATCCTCAAGCGAGAGATTGAGCCTCTCTTCCCCCAAATAATGAGAAAACTGGAGAGAATAGACGAGGTCGATCAGATCTCCTCTCTGTGCCTTTTCGGCCCAATCGCTTCTTCCCCATCCCAGGGCTTCAAACATTTTTCCGTTCTGCTTGAGTATGAATTTGCTATGTTTGCCGTTGATCGTTTTCGGCTCCGCAACGACCTCTGCCATCTCAGTCAAGAAAATCGGCTTGGGATTTCCGACGCCAAACGGTGAGAGCAGTTGCAAGTTATCGAGGAATCGGACTCCAATGGTATCGAAGCTAAGTTTTGCGTCAATGTGAATTTTTTTCTTAAAGTCATCCTCTGTCAGTTTCGAATCTGAGAAGACGTTTACAGCCTTCTTGAATGCATCCATCCGATCACGCATGAGTTCACAACCTACGGCCAGAACATGACCCCCATAGGTCAAAAGATACTGCTTGTTTTCATCCAAACAATCTATGAGCGGAAATTCCTTTATGCTCCGCCCCGAGCCAGAGGCCTTCTCATCTCTGTAAGAAAAAAGGAGTATAGGCTGATGGAAGGCATCTTTCAGTTTTGATGCCACGATCCCGATCACACCCCTGTGCCATTCCTCACATCCAAGGATCAACAGCTTATACTTCTCGTGGAGTTTTTTTTCTTCGATCTGCCTCATGGATTGTTGGAATATTTTTCTCTCGATCTTTTGTCTTTCAGTATTCAGTTTGTCCAATTGCCGCACTGCTTCCTCGGTCTTCTCGACAGTTTTTGAAAAGAAAAGCTGGACAGCCAGGTCTGTAAGGCCAAGCCTTCCGGCTGCATTGATCCTCGGGCCGATCCTGAATCCCACATCCCCCACCGTGATCTTTTTCCCTGACAGGCCGCAGACTTCCATCAAACTCTTCAGGCCGATGTTGTTGACATCTTCAAGTTGTTCCAAACCGAACTTGACAAAAAGTCTATTTTCGCCCTTGAGAGTGGCAACATCCACAATAGTCCCGATGGATACGAGTTTAAGGTAGTGGGGAAGTTGTGATGCCTTCCCCTCCGATTCCAAAAGAGCCTGGATCAATTTGAACACAACACCGATTCCAGCGAGATTCCTATCGGGATACCCCGAAGATCCCAAAACAGGATTTAAAACCGCATGCGCCGCCGGCAGAGAAGATCCCGGCTGATGGTGGTCTGTAATGATGACGTCAACGCCATTCTCCTTGGCCCGATTGACAAAGTCCACAGCTTTGATGCCGCAGTCAACACTGATCACCAAGGAGGATTCCCTTGCTAGAACATTTTCTAAGTATCGCTCCTTTATTCCGTATCCCTGTTTCAGCCTATCCGGAATAAAATATTCCACGTCTGCTCCCAGGGATTGTAGGGCCTTTGTCAACACCACCACAGAAAGAATCCCATCGACGTCATAGTCCCCAAAGATAAATATGCGTTCTCCGTTAGATATCGCTTGTTTTATCCTATCTGTCGCCTCTTGCATGCCCTTCATCAGAAAGGGATCATGAAGGTTTTCCAGTGTCCCAAACAGAAATTGTTGTACGTCTTGGGCATCACCAATGTTCCGGTTGATCAATATTTGAGCGATCTCTAGAAGTATCCCCAACTCTTTTGCAAGAGTCTTTGCGTTCTCATTTTCTGGACGTAGTACCCATACGGATTCTCGCATAGCCACTTAACTTAACACAATTCAAACTATACCTCAATCACTCATTTCAAAAAGTATACACCTCTTTAAGTCTCTCCAAATCCGTGATGATTGTTGTACCAAATGTCCTACAAATATACACGCCATCACGGATTTAAAATTCTTTAAAAAGATTTTAAGAGGTTGATTTTAGACAGAGTGAAAAATATAATAATTAGGCTGTGCTCGGAAACCTGAAAGACAAACTAACAAAAACACGAGAGACCTTCAAGGAAAAATTCGACGAGTTTCTCTGTAGCGATAAGAACAAAGAAGAAATCCTCGAAGATCTTATGGAATCTCTGATTTTGGCTGATGTGAGCCTTCAATCATCGGAAAAAATCATCGGTTCCCTTCATGAAAAAATCAAAAAAACAGATCCCTTCTCAAAGATCAAAGAACTTCTGGAGCAAGAAATCATCGCCATCCTCTCTCAGTTTCCATCAGAGCTTCAACTGAATAATCCCCAATCCGTTGTTATGTTTGTCGGAGTCAACGGCGGAGGGAAAACAACCTCCCTTGCTAAACTGGCCAATCACTACACCAGGGTTGGACAAAATGTTCTCTTGGTCGCTGCAGACACATTCCGAGCCGCCGCTCCAGAGCAACTGACCATATGGGGAAAAAGACTGAACATTCCGGTCATCAGAGGCCAGTATGGCGCAGATCCGGCATCTGTTGTTTTCGATGCGATCCAATCCTTTAAGGCCCGAGGGCTGCAACTCCTCCTGATCGACACAGCTGGACGGATCCATACGAATGTGAACCTCATGAATGAGTTGGAAAAGATCAAAAGAGTTGTCTCTCGCGAAATCGAGGGGGCGCCTCATGAGAGCTTACTGGTTTTGGATGCAAGCATCGGACAAAACGCTCTCAACCAGGCACGAGAGTTCTTGAAATTCTCTGGTTTGACAGGAATTTTTCTCACAAAGTTAGATGGAACGGCTCGAGGCGGAAGTGTTATCAGTATTGTGGATGAACTCGAGCTCCCCATAAAATTCATTGGCATCGGCGAAGGGGAAGAGGACATCCTCCCCTTTTCGGCGGAAGAATTCACGAATGCCCTGCTCTCATGAATACAAAGCACCTTAAAGATATTGCCTACCTCCAAATGGCCTATGGCCTGGCCGAACAGGCCAAGGGCTGGGCCAGCCCGAATCCCCTTGTGGGTACGGTCATCGTCAAGGGAGACACCATCATAGGCTTTGGGTACCATAAGAAGCCGGGACAACCTCATGCCGAGGTTGTCGCACTCCAAAGAGCTGGCCTAAAGGCTAAAAATAGCACGGCGTACATAACCCTTGAACCCTGCATTCATTGGGGAAGGACGCCTCCTTGTGTCAACAGCATCCTTCAAGCGGGCATCAAAAGAGTCGTCGTCTCTTCCCTGGATCCCAATCCTCTTGTCTACCGAAAGGGTATTCAAAAGTTGGAACAGAGCGGCATATCTGTTTCTGTGGGGCTTCTTGCAGAGAGGAATAATAGGCTGAATGAATCCTATCTAAAACACATAACCCAAAAAATTCCCTTTGTCACGGTCAAAGCCGCCGTCAGCGCGGATGGGAAAATTGCGACAGAAACCCACGCGTCCCGATGGATCACATCCGGACCCACACGAGAGTATGTCCACCTCTTGCGTGGGGAGAACGATGCCATCATGGTGGGAATCAACACCATACTCAAGGACGATCCCAGATTAACCGTCCGCCACCGCAATTGGTCCAGAAAACGTATCACCCGAGTGATCCTGGACTCCACACTGCGTCTCCCTCTTCATTCCCGGATCTGTGACACCCTCAAACACGGTGAGATCATCGTGTTCACCAACAGACAGGCCTCTCCCAAAAAAATAAGCGCCCTCACAAAAAAGGGCATCCGAGTCATTCCGCTCTCTCAATCTAGAGCAAGAATTGATATCAAAGAGGCTCTGTCCTGGCTTGGAAACCGTGAGATCTCGAGTGTCCTCGTTGAGGGAGGAGGTCTGTTGCTCACATCGATTTTTGAGGAAAAATTAGCAGACAAGATCTTCCTCATGCGATCGCCCAGATTGATCGGAGGGAAAGAAGCACCCACAGTCTTTGGAGGGCGTGGCGTGGCGACAATCAAGGAATCACTCCGGTTAAAAAGAACACATCATTTCGCGATCGGGAGCGACACCATTTGCGAAGGATATTTTTAATGTTTACAGGAATCATAAAAAATCAAGGATTATTCAAGGGATACAGGTCGGGCAAACAGGAGATGGTCGTGGAAGAGCCATTTGTCGCTGGCCAATTAGAATTGGGTGGAAGCCTGGCCATTAACGGTGTCTGTTTGAGCCTTATCAAAAAAGATCACGACACTCTTTTCTTTAACCTGTCCGAGGAGACGCTCAAACACACAACTCTCGGCTCTTTGCGCCCCAAGGAGCGGCTCAATCTCGAGCTTCCTCTCTCTCTCTCCACACCACTGAGCGGACATATCGTCACCGGCCACGTCGATGGAGTAGGGAAGCTCAAACGTATCAAAGCGATGGGGAAAGGGAAAAGGTTCACAATTTCCTTCCCTTCCGAACTCAGGCCTTACTTTGTTCCCAAGGGCTCGGTTGCGTTGAATGGCGTAAGTCTAACTGTCGCAGATCTATCGTCCTTGACGTTTGATGTCGAAATCATCCCCATAACTCTGGAGGAGTCCAACTTGGGTGCGATCAGAAGGGGTGACGCAGTCAACATCGAATGTGACATCTTGGGTAAATACGTGTATAATTGGATATCCAAACACCCGCGTTAAAGGATTAAAAAAAATGTTACAGAAACCGAAAGTTGCCTCAGTCAAAGACGCTATCCAAGCGGTCAGATCCGGCAAACTGATCATTATCATCGATGATGAAGACAGAGAAAACGAAGGCGACCTCATGGTTGCTGCAGAAAGAGTGACTCCAGATATCATCAATTTTATGGCAAAGTACGGTCGAGGCCTCATCTGTCTTCCCCTACGTGAAGAGAGGCTGAAGGCGCTCAATCTTCCCTTGATGGTGGCCGAAAATACAGCGCAATTCCAGACGGCCTTCACCGTCTCTATAGACGCCAAAGAGGGAATCACCACAGGGATCTCTGCCTATGACCGCGCAAAAACGATCCTCACGGCCATTGCCCCAAAAACTTCCCCCTCAGACCTGGCACGGCCAGGGCATATCTTTCCCCTAAAGGCCATGAACGGAGGTGTGCTCGAAAGGGCAGGACAGACAGAAGCTGCCGTGGACATCGCACGTCTAGCGGGCTTAAAGGAAGCCGGAGTGATCTGTGAGATCATGAACGAAGACGGAACAATGGCCCGAATACCCCAACTGGAAACATACAGCCAGACTTATGACATCCCGATCCTTACGATCACTGACCTCATCAAGTACAGGATGAAAACCGAGACTCTTGTCCAAAAGATCGAAGAGGCCAAGCTCCCCACAAAATTCGGAGACTTTAAGATCATGGTGTTCGAGGACAGCATTCGTAGAGAACAACATATTGCGCTGGTCAGTGGAGAGCTTAAAAAGGACGACCCCACCCTTGTGAGAGCCCATTCCCAGTGTCTTACAGGAGACACTTTTGGCTCGAACCGCTGCGACTGTGGTGCCCAGCTTCAACAAGCCATGAAATTGATCGGTGATGAAGGAAAAGGAGTGATCCTCTATATCCTCAACCATGAGGGTAGAGGCATCGGACTGATCAATAAGATCAAAGCTTACGCCATCCAGGACGAAGGGGCGGACACCGTGGAGGCCAACGAAAAACTTGGATTTAAGCCAGACCACCGAGATTACGGGATCGGCGCTCAGATTCTTGTGGCTCTGGGGGTGAACAAACTCCGGCTCATAACGAACAATCCGCGCAAATTCATCGGTCTTTCGGGGTATGGATTGGAGATCGCCGATCGCGTTCCGATCGAAATACCACCGAATGAATCCAACATCAAATATCTAAAGACCAAAAAAGAGAAAATGGGCCACATCCTGGAAATGGTCTAACTCACCTCAAATTCCCGAATCCGTGTTGATGCCATTCAGAGTGATCAGATTGTGTGATATCAAAAACACTCTCAGTTTCCCCAGCGAGGAAACTTCGCTCGGATCCGGGCTTCCCTCACATCTCCCCATGGGAGATGTACCGTGCCCGTCCAGCCCTTCTCACGGTTTTTTCCATCACACAATCTGATCACTCAATAATGTCACTTAGTATTCCTGACAACACGGATTTTGAAATGTTAGCGTTAAAATTTATGTTTTGGAATTTCCGGTATGTCTGTTATTATAATAATCCTTTAGCCTGGATTATTCACGAGTCGAGGTGGATTTAGTGGTTAGGTTGGGTCGGCGCAAGGCGTCGGCCCATGAAGACGTGGTAAAAGATGCTGCCAATAAGATATTGAGTAGTTTTGAGTGTAAATTTGGCAGCAGATTTTATGA
>WTAW01000386.1 GCA_013139435.1 Candidatus Aminicenantota bacterium
TTAGAATATTTTTTCCTTTTTTCCCCTGACTTCCACCCTGGAGCCCGTAAGGGGAGAACCTTCGTCTTTCTGACATGATGGTAATTTGAGTGGGGACAGTGAATTCATACTCACGGATAATTCCATCACCGCCTCTGTGTCTGCCTTGCCCTCCAGATCTCTTTCGAAGAGCGTACCTGCGGATGAGGATGGGCAAATAGTTTTCCAGAGCCTCCAGCGGTGTGTTGAGAGAATTTGTCATATGAGTGTGTACTCCGTCGAGTCCTGGATTGGTTGCACTCGCTCCCATTCCACCACCGATAGTCTCATAGTAAGCGAACGGTTCATTCCTTTGTGGGTCAAACCCTCCAAAAGCCACATTGTTCATCGTTCCGGAGCTTGCTGCAGGGATGCGTTCCGGTACCGCTTGAGCCAGACAACCGAAGAGGACATCTACGATCCTCTGTGAAGTTTCCACGTTGCCTCCAGCTGTTGCAGCAGGGGAATTTGCGTTCACGATAGACCCTTGTGGAGCCTTGATGGTCAGTGGCCTAAAGAGTCCGGTGTTGAAAGGAATATCCTCCGTGATCAGAGATCGGAATACATACAGAACGGCAGAAGTGGTGACAGCGAGGTTTGCATTGATCCCTCCCTCAACCTGAGGAGATGAGCCCCTGAAATCGATGATGGCTTCATCCTTTGCAATCGTTAAAAGGACACTGATCTTAACTGGGTTCGGGCGGATTCCGTCATCATCCATGAAATCCTCGAACATATAAGAGCCATCAGGGATCTGCTCCAGCGTATCTCGCAAGATCTTTTCAGTGTAGTCTTGAATGTAGGAGCCGTACTTAAGGACTTTGCGCAGACCGTGTTTGTGGATGACCTCTTTGAGCCTCTGTAACCCCTTGTTGTTGGCAGCCACTTGAGCGAGTAGATCTCCTTCCCGTTCCTCGGGTGTTCGGACATTTGCAAGAATCAGATGGAGGAGATCCGATTTCAACCTCCCCTTTTCCATCAATTTCAAAGGGGGGATGATCAATCCTTCTTGATAGATCTCCGAAGCCAGTGGCATAGATCCTGGCGTCATTCCTCCGATGTCAGAATGATGGGCCCTGTTAGCGACAAAAAAGCTCAATTTTCCGCCCACGAACAGGGGTGAAATGCACGTGATATCGGGCAGATGAGTTCCACCTCTGTATGGATCGTTCAAAATGACTAGATCGCCCTCATGGAAGTCTAAAGACTGGACTGATGCTTGAACGGAAAGAGACATGGCGCCAAGATGGACGGGAATGTGAGAGCCCTGGGCAAAGGTTTCTCCTTTATGGTTGAACAGAGAACATGAGAAATCTTTTCTCTCCTTGATGTTGGGGGAAAGGGCTGTCCGCCCCAATACAGCTCCCATTTCTTCAGAAATAGAGATGAATATGTTCTTAAAAAGCTCCAGCTCGATAGGGTCGAATTTATCCATTCTCCGAACCTTTTGGTGCAATGATCAAATTTAAAAACGTGTCCACTTTAAGGGTGTGAGATGGAGGGAGGAATGTTGTCGATTCGTAATCGAGAACGATCGCAGGCCCATGGATCACGTTTCCCGGGGCCATGGCCAAACGGTCATAAACAGGTGCTGTGTATTTTTGACCATGAAAGAACAACTCCTGTTCCTTCATAAAAGCTTTTTGAGGGTCCAAGCCTCCTGGAGGAAACTTTTTGAGTTTTATCTTTTTTGATGGGCCCACAATCTTTAAGCGGATGTTGACGATCTCCACAGTTCTATCCGGATGATGGTAGGAATAGAGTTTTTGGTGAGCCCTGTGAAATTTGGAAATATATGCGGATTTATCGATATTAACTTTGGATGTTGGAACCGTGATCTCGTAGGATTGGCCCGAATACCTGAGGTCCAGGGCCAGACTAGTGGTGAGATCCTTTTCGGCGAATCCCTCCTTTCTCATGTCCAGGATGCCTTTTCGTTCGAGGGCTTGAAAAAGCCGTTTGAGCTCGGATGTTTTGACTTCATCTGTGGGTCTAAGCAAAGCTGCCGAATAGTCTTTTATTGAGTCTGCGAGGAGTAAACCTATGGCGGAGAGAACACCAGCATTTTTCGGGATAATGACTTTTTTCATGCTCAATTGGTTTGCGATCTCAACGGAGTGCATTCCTCCCGCACCCCCGAAGGAGAAGAGGGCAAAATTCCTAGGGTCGAATCCTCGTTCTATAGAGATCACACGGATCGCTTTTTCCATGTTGGCATTGGCGATAGTGATGATCCCCTCTGCTGTTTCCCTGAGAGATTTCTTCATCTTTGTTGCGAGATCTGTGATAGCGGCTCGGCTTTTTTCGGGAAATATTTTCATTTGTCCACCTAGGAAAAAATCAGGGACCAAACGTCCAAGTACGAGATTGGCATCGGTGACAGTCGGAACTTGTCCTTTCCCATAACAAGCGGGACCAGGGTCCGCTCCGGCGCTTTGAGGTCCCACGCGTAGAACACCGCCTTCATCGAGATAGGCGATGGATCCTCCTCCAGCTCCCACAGAGTGAATATCGATCATGGGTAAACGAATGGGAAATTCGCCGATCTTGCTCTCTGTTGTTCTGTTGATCTTTCCCTCGATGAGTGATACATCAGAAGATGTCCCCCCCATGTCGAATGTGATCACATTCTGGAATCCTGCGGATTTTCCAAAATAATAAGCGGCAACAACTCCACCTGCCGGACCTGAAGCGGCTGTGCGGAGCGGTTCCTGTTTTGCCGTGGATGGGAGGATATAACCCTCATTTGATTGCATGATCCGGAGATTGGCATCTTTCAATCGGATTTCCAACTCTGTCAGATACTGGCTCATGACAGGCATAAGGTATGCATTGACTGTTGTCACCAAGGTTCTTTCATATTCTCTGTATTCAGGGAGGATTTGACTCGAAATCGAGGTCATAAGTTTGGATTTTTTCAAGACTTTCGCGATGATATTTTCATGGACGGGATTGACATAGGAATGGATCAGGCTCACTGCTACGGCGTCTATCTTCAGTTTTTTTATCTTTTCGCAAATGTTCTCCAGCTCATGGAGGGATAACTCCTTTTCTACGTTTCCATCTGCAAGAATTCTTTCCTCGACACCAAAACAATGTTTTCGTGGCAGGAGATGAGTTCTTTTTTCACCAGTGAGACTGTAGAGGTGGCGTCTTGTCTGACGTCCTATGAATAGGACATCTTCAAAGCCATGAGTCGTGATGAGAGCGATCCGGCCACCCTTATTCTCTAGAAGGGAGTTTGTCGCGACAGTAGTACCGTGGATGATCGAGGGAGATGGCTTGCTTTTTAAAAAGGGACCGACGCCTTCAATAATAGCAAGAGAGGGATTATCTGGAGTGGAAGGAATCTTTTTTATTTCAACAGTGCCGTTTTTCTCTATAAAAAAATCTGTGAAAGTACCCCCTGTGTCGACGCCGATACGTACTGTGTTCTTCATCAGACACTATTTATCTTCAACCTCAGATTAATGTCAAGCACGCTAATAATGATCAGCCTGAAAATTCTGGAAGATATTTAAAGGAGGATGAGTAGGGTCAAATTTATTTGCATGTGGCGCATGACGTGGCAGAACAGGACTCGCAGTTTGCAGAGGAAGACTTAACTCGGCTGCTTCCACCACCTATCCCGAAAGCGGAGATAAGCTTGTGGATATCCTTGCTCCCACATTCCATACAGACGACGTTCTTTTCACCTCCGATAGAAGTGAGTGTTTCGAAGCAACTTCCGCATGCGTCACAAGCAAACTCATAAATCGGCATGAGAGTCACATGTGCTATAGGATGGCGATCGCCTCTATTTCGACTTTAACGTCCTTGGGCAATCGGGCCACTTGGATGGCTGCCCGGGCAGGGTAGGGGGCATTGAAATATTCGCCATAGATTGTGTTCACTGCCCCATAATCATCCATATCTTCCAGGAATACTGTACATTTGACGACTTTGTCCATCGAGCTGCCCGATGCTTCGATAACAGCTTTGAGATTGGTGAGAACAAGATGTGCTTGTTCTTCGACGGGTCCGGTGTTCAGCTCACCTGTCGCAGGGTCAAGAGGGATTTGGCCGGAAGCAAACACAAATCCATTGGCAATGATCCCCTGCGAATAGGGACCTATTGCTTTAGGGGCATTTTCCGTATTGATTTCTTGTTTCATGGTGTCACTCCTTTTCCTTTCTTTGCATGAAAATAGGCTGGGGCCTATAACGGCCATACAGCCGAGACTGATAATTGCCTCCCGTCTTTTCATGTGATCTCCTTAACCTGAACTATTCATAAAAAACGTCGATGTTTTTTCACTTCAACAATGTCAGAAACTTATCCTGACACTGTTGAAAAAACTTTTCAAGACTAATCTTTTTATATTCATCGACGTTTTTTACCCTTCGGGCGAATCGATCTTACTGCATCTGCTTCGTTGCGCCCCGGGTTAGGTTGGGTCGGCTCGCGGTATAATAATACAGCTTCAGGGGCTGACGCCTCAATCTTAACGTAAGGGTGGGGTAGGTTGGCCTCGGTTCGTGAATAATCCAGGTTGGAAACTCTCTTACGAGCGTCAAACTTTCAGACGTGTTGTTCTCTGTAAGGAACTTCCGTCTCTGAGGAAATGTGTTTGAGATGGAGGTGTGTCACCTCGCCTTTACAGCATTCGCATACAATCCTGCCATCTTTGAGGACTTTACAGGGCATAATTCCGATACATTTATCGCACTGGCAAAAGATCTGTTTCTTCATTTTGTCCCTCCAATCTGAGTGAACAACCAATTATTTGAAAGGAGATTTCGTTTTGTTTATTGCAAGGTTCATGCCAGTCTGTTTAGAATTGTTTTCAGGGAGAAGTTCAGAATTTTTACAAATAAGGGTGTCCGATTATTAAACAGCGTTCAATATCAGAACACATCAAGTCTCCGCTATGTTATGGCGGCCTCAAGCATATCCAGATATTTTTTTCCTTCGGTAAAGGGATTGAGAGATTTTTTTATGGAGATGTCCTTGTTCTTCAGCAAGTCTATCGTGCCCTTCCTGTTTTTTGGTGAGATCACTTCGACGACGGGGCGGAAGATGTCTCGTTCATTCGCTTCTCTGACGAAAGCTATGCTGCGATTGCTGAGTGACACTATAGTTCCGATGGGCCAGACACCCGTGATCTTGAAAAATTTAACCAAGAGTTTCGGGTCGAAGAGTTTTCCTTTTTCCTTCATCATGATGTTATATATTTCGTTCGGAGGATAGTCCCTTTTGTAAGTCCTTCTCTGTGCGAGTGCATCATACACATCACAAAGCGAAACGATATAGGACGCCAGATGCGGTGTGTGCGGGAAATGCACTTTCGGATAACCTTTTAGGTCATATCTCATATGATGCTCGAATGAGACAACTATGGGTAATATTCCCAACATATCGATGTATCTTGTCAAAATTTTCGTGCCCAAGATCGAGTGATCCTGAATTTTGAGGAACTCATCCTCGACCAGTTTTGATTTCTTTTTTAGGATCCGGAGGGATATGGATATCTTACCGATGTCATGGAAAAGAGCCGCGATCCCAAGGTCCAAAACATCATCCTTGGAGAATCCCAATTTTGAGGAGATGTACATGGAGAGAATAGATACGTTTAGAAGATGGACAAATGTCACCAGGTCTTTTTTCTTGATGGAGATCAAGTTTAAAAGCTCCTGGTGGCGGCCCATGAAATTTTCCATCACGTTGAGGATGTTAAACCGAAGGTCTAGGTAATCGATATCTTCTTCGTTCAAAAGCTTATCGAAAGATTGAGAGACGGTCTTCAGAGAATTTTCATACTGTTTGATTCGTTCAACAGAGAATCTTGATTTTTTTTTCTGGTCGGATGCCAGTGTTCTGATCTTTCCTGCGCGGATGTTCTTGACGCCCTGTGCAGATAGATACTCATGGGGGTCTTCGGGGAGATCAGCCTTGGGAGTGATGAGGAACGTGATGAATTTTTCCAGCTCATTCTTGTTGAGGGACTGGTTAAAGTAGATCCGTTCGATGCCTCTTTCTTGCAGGTAGAGCACTAAGGACTTCAGCTTCTGGCTCAAATCAAAAAAGATCTCGTCTTCCCATGCCAATTCGTCCTCGACAATGCCGATCACTAACTCTTTTTTCTCTTTAAGTACCTCTTGAAGGCTGTTATGGGCCTGTTCGATGAATTCATGATATTTTGGATGCTCCGGCGAATAGATCTTTCCTGTCTGAATTGCGGAAAGCAGGTGGATGAGAGTCACTTTAATTTTGTTCAGCATTCCATTTCTCCAAAACACGTCGGGATTCTTTTTTTAGCTTTCTATTCCAAAAACCCCGCCGTTTGCTGAATTCTTCAAGGAATAACTTAGCTTCACTCAAATCTTTATCCTCAATAATCTTAATGTGTTCCAGCAGGCGTTTGTTTCTGATGCCGTAAGGAGAGGGGATCCGGAAGAGAGAGTCAAAAGCTAGCCGCTTAGTCCGTTGGTCTCTCATGAGAAGGATCAAAGCTTCTGCTTTGAGCGCGGGCTCTTTGCTTTTCAGAATGGGAAAAAGAAATTTTTCGTCGCTTTCGGTGAGCTTATACATGGCTCGCAGCACTCGATATTTTGTGGCAGCACTCCCCGAAGGAAAAATATTCTTAAGGGTGATCAGCGATATGGGGGTATCGATCTCCTGTAGGTTTTTAATCATTTTCTCAAGAAATTTGGTGTCTGATGATTTCTGATCGAGGTTCAGGTTGAAGTAGAATAAGTATTCTTTAAAAAACTTGAAGAACGCCTTCAAGATATAGCGAGAGATCCTGCCGTCCGTAAAGATCCGCTCCAGGTATGTGTTGACGTCCAGAGTGCTTTCCTTCAAGTTATCGATAAAATAGTCGAACTCAAGCAAAATCTCGCCTTCAAGAATAGAATGTTCTACATATCCCACCATCTTTGAGATGTACAACTTAATTTTAGGATTCGAGAGAATTTTTTCATCTTTTTCATCCAGAACTTCAAAGACATATTTAACGTATTCCAGGTCTTTCTGTTCTTTGACGGTCTCCCATTCACCGAAGATCTTTTCCATGGTGTCTGTGATGTCTTCCGGAGTTGTTTCTTTTTTCAGAAGGTTGAGGAGAATATAACGATAGTTTTTTTGGAGAAGCGTATGGTCGAAGGTAAGTTTCGTCTCATAAGATATGTCTTTTAAGAAAGAAGTAAGGGTTTGTCTGTATATTTCCGGCATCACAGTGCCTGAGGTACCCGAAAGCAGCTCTTTGATCTTTTCTTCGGCATGGGGGTCTTCCCTTAAAGAGTCATCCTCCTGAAAGATTTCCGAGAGAGATGAGGCCACTTTTTTATGCTTGTCTTTTTCGATCAGTTTAGAAAATATGCTGAAGCTCAGAGAATCAAAGTTGTCATCAAAGATGAGCTCATCCCAAAGCGAAGTTGCGAGGTCTTCCTCTTTAAGGTCTGTGATAATGGCCTTGATATTTTTAAGCTTTTCTTCGTCCTTGATGTCCTCTTTTTTCTTGACAACGATTTTAACCAGGCTTTTGGCACATTTGCGGTAATTTTTTTCTTCGTTTATCTTGAGATAATCGAAGAAGCGTATAAAATTTTCGCTAAATTCTTTGTCTTCAAGGAATTCTCCGGGCTCGAAATCTTTGATGACTTTTTCGAAGCTGTCTGCCACTTCCATCAATTTTTCTTTGTCTTCCTGCTCGACAGCTTCTTGGAGGAGGTAAGACCAGACATCCTTCACCTCTTCTCCCTCACCCTTCAGAAGTTGGGAGTAATCAAGCTCTTCAACCGTGATATGAGAGATGTTTTGGTCTTGAAGTATGACCTCGATTCCCCCTTTTTTGAAAATATCTTTTGGGGTTAGAGAAAGGTGAGACATGAACACCATCAATTCTGGTAAAGTAACGCCCCTGCTAACCTTGATTTTTTTAACCTTTCGAAAGTGGAATGTCCGTCCCAGCTCTTTGTACATCTTCTCTTCATCCCAAAATTTATCCTCGACAAGCAGGGCATGGGGAGAAAATCCGATCTCTATTGGACTCATGTATTCAAAAAGGGCATCGATTTTTTCTTTAACCTCGGTGACCGTTTTTTGGAATGCGGGGTGATCCTGGTTATACATAGCTGCATTTTTTAGAGAGACCTTCATGGTCATGAAGAGTTCATGAAGAACATTTTCCTTACTCATTATTCCTGTCTTCCATTACCTGAATGACTTGCTTCTCCGTCTTTTCCAATTTCGCGAGTCTATAGA
>WTAW01000115.1 GCA_013139435.1 Candidatus Aminicenantota bacterium
TGCCGTTGGGTGCCAAAACAAAGGCTTACATAAAAGCGGGAGTCGGATATTATATCGGAAAAGGCACATACTTTGTGCGGCAAGAGGTGAGGCTCCTGGGACTGCCTCCAGCATGGCAGGAAGATGAGGGCGACGCCTCGAGCAGCGCTTTTGGTTTTCAGGGTGGTGTAGGCATCGAATTCAACCTGTCCAAAAATGTGGCCCTCTTCTTTGAAACCGTGGCACGGTATGCCAACCTAAAAAACTGGGAAGGACAAAATCGATACAACGACTTCCTTGGAGCTTCAGAAACCGAATCCGTGGACTGGTATTATGCCGAAGAGTATGATGACACAACCCGGTTGTGGTACAGGACCGTACAGATATTAGACGAAGAACCGGCGGGGAGCTACTACAGAAATGTGCGGAAGGCTGAGATCAGTTACTCGGGAGTATCGCTCCGCTTGGGCATAAAGATCACTTTCGGGAAGAAATAGACCGCAAGTTCTTTTCAATGAGATCGATCTGAGCACGGAAGTCTTTAAGTTTCTTCTTTTCCGCATCCACCACATGGGAAGGGGCACGACTTAAAAACTTTTCGTTGTTGAGATTCGATTCGGCTTTGGTGGCGTCTATGAGCAGTTTTTCCTTTTGTTTTTTTAGTCGTTGTTTCTCCTGGTCGGGGTCGATCACACCAAGCACATAGACCTCAAGGTCGCCGACCACTTGGGTGGCGGCTGTTGCCGGACGCTTGACATGAGGGGAAATGTTGAGTGAGTCGATCCCCCCCAAGTGCAGGATGAGGTTTTTTCGACGTAACAGAACGTCTGCGCTATCACCGTCGGCCTTGATCAGGGCATCGATGTCTTTGTTGGGAGGAATCTGATAACGGGAGCGGAGGTCGCGGATGGAGCGGATGACCTCTTGGATGAGGGCAAAATCGGCTTCGATCCGTTCGTCGATCCAATCGGGTTGCGACTTTGGCCACTCTGCAGAGATCAGGAGCTCAGATGAGGCAATCGGCTGATCCAGGCCTCTGACCGGGCTTTGGATGTGAAGCCGCTCCCAAAGAACCTCTGTGATGAACGGGACAAAGGGATGGAAAAGCCGCAGCACCTGGTCGATCGCAAGAGATAGAACCGAACGGACCACTGGAGCGGACAAATCGTCTTTGAAGCGTGGTTTGATGAATTCCAGATACCAATCGCACAGATCAGACCAGAAGAATTCTCTGGCCGCACCGATCGCGGCAGAGGGATTGTATGCGTAGAGCTGCTCTGTGACCTTGGCGATCACTCTAGACAACCGGGAGAGGATCCAGCGATCCTCGCCTTCTAATCGGTCACTCGAAAGGGGCGAGAACGTGTTTTCTCCCAGATTGATGAGGGCAAAACGGACGGCATTCCAAAGCTTTGTGCAAAATGCGCGGCCCACGTCGAAGCGCTCGCTTAAGATCTTGGCCATCGGGAGGTCGGGCATTGTGCCCAGCACATCAAATTCCTTTCCTGTTTCCGGGCAGATGTATGTGAATATCGTCTGGCCGTGCTTGGCAGTGGCCAGGTCCACAAGGTTTCCGGTGAATGGAGAAACAGCCTGTACAGGAAGGCGGATGTCTTGAGTACCGGTTTGCATGTCGCAGAGCACGTATCGCATGGCATCGGCGCCGTATTTTTCGATGATGTCCTCTGGATCGATGCCGTTGCCCTTGCTCTTGCTCATACGCTCGCCCTTGCCGTCCTGGATGTTGGCATGGATAAAACAATCTGTAAAAGGAATATCCCCCAGGAGAAAAAGCCCCATCAATTGCATCCGGGCCACCCAGAGCGTGATGATATCGCGTCCGGTGATGAGACAGTTTCCAGGATAATAGGTGTTGAGGCTGTCTTTCTGTTGGTTGATGGATCCCAACGGCCGCTGTCCTGCATCGACCTTGGCTGTTTCCGGATCCGGCCAGCCGAGAGTAGAGAAAGGCCAGAGGGCGGAGCTGAACCAGGTGTCGAGAACGTCAGGATCTTGTTTTAGACCGATGGCTTCCAGCTTTGCAGCGTATTCGTCTTCAGCCGCCTCGTCTCTGAGACAGACAATGAGATCGTAGTGTGCGGCGGCGTCTAGGTCATTCGGTTTTCGTTTATCGAGCAGTTGTAATCGGCCTTCATGGTCGGAGATCCAAGCCCAGAGATTTTCGCTTTTTGTATCGGGAAGTGATGTGATCACATTTTCCAATTCATTGGCTGGGAAATTGCCGAGCCAAATAGGAATGCGGTGTCCCCACCAGAGCTGGCGGCTGATACACCAATCGCGTTTTTCTGACAACCAACTCTTGTAGGTGCCTCCATAGCGGGCATGGTCGGGGTGAAAGGTCAAGCGCAACCCTGATGGCGATTCATATTCGCGGCCGATGGCATCGATGGCTGCTTGGGCCAGTCCTGAGGCCCGGGACTCTTTTCCCGAACTCGCACCCAAACCGCAGTGCACACCCCCCTCCACATCGCCCATATTGATGAACCACTGTTTGGAGAGGTAGGGTTCGATGGGTGTTTTGGAGCGGTCGGAATGGCCGATCTCAATCTCTCTGTCCTCGATCTCGTCCATGAGGCCTTGGCTCTCGAGGTCGGCCACGACTCTGTCGCGCGCTTCGAACCGGTCGAGTCCCGCATAGGGACCTGCATTTGTGTTGAGCGTGCCGTCGGGATTTAAGATATTGATGATACCGATCTTAGTACGGTGACGTGTCCAGACGTCGTAATCGTTGGGGTC
>WTAW01000210.1 GCA_013139435.1 Candidatus Aminicenantota bacterium
CATAATAGGTCTTCCCTTTGTCAGATATTTCCACCCCCATGCCTTTTTTGGGTTGGACCACTGGGAGGAGATGGATTTTATTTGCTAAGCCTTGAGCTGAAACTGTCGCTTTGTGAGGGATCAGGACAGTGATGAATCCCACGGTTTCTCCAAGTTCGAAATGCTGTGCAGCAGTTTGGTGGATGAGCACTTCGTCCTGATAGTGCCTCTTTTCCTTCTCTACACCCTCCAATCGGTAATGGGTCGAGGGAAAGACGATAGCCAGACGACAGTCTGTAGAAAGTGTATTTTTCTGGATTCTGTCGTAAACCGTGTCATACCAGTGCTCTCCCTTCTCAACGATTTTTCGTGTGTGCCAGAGATTTGATAGAGTGAAATATTCCTCTTTGCGCGATTTGAATATATCGAACACCACAAAGATCCCGGGTTCTTTGATGTAAGTGATGACGCGGTCCCATTCATAACCCATATTGTCATCGAAAAGCCGTGTCCGGCTGTAGTCAAGATCCGGCAATGTCAGAAAATCCACCTTTTGTGTGCGGACGATCCGGTAGGAGCCAGCATTGTGCAGGAAATCGAGAACCGGTTGTCCAGGAACAGCCTCACGGATGCTATACCGCTGTTGGCCTTCTTCTTGGCCCATCCAGATCTTTTCAGGCCGCACACAGAGCCTGTTGTGGAAATAGTCCTGTCGATAGGCACCGAAAGGACCGCTGGGCATGTAGTCTCTGTATCCTCCGTCATGGAGAAGTACGGAGCCTCCTGACATCAGGAGCACAATGCTGTTCTCGTCCGCATGGCCATGGGTCATTTTTTCTTCTTCGACTGGGATCGTATCTCTCAGGTAGTCCCTGAAGTTCAGCCCTCCATCGCCTTCATCCCTGTAGTTGAGGAGGAGATATGTGGCCCGGTTATCCCAGCCATTCCGGAAGACGATCTTTTTTCCCTGGACATCTTCCATGACTTCCTGGGACAGGCTTTTAGGAGGGATCACAGGAATATCATCATCAGCCCAGCGGTAACAATCGAGGAGCATATAGCCCAGCCCGACGCTGGGGTTGGGAGCAGAGAAGTCGATGAACTTTTGCGCAATAATCGCTGCGGCCCACTTCATTTGTGGGTTTTTGTACTGAGCAGCCGCAGTTTCAAAAAAAACGAGGAATCGATTCCAGTTGGACCGCCAGTGGGCATCGCCGAAATCAGGAATCATCCCATCCGGGCTCATCAGGTTCAGAAAGTAATGGGCATAATAGTACATCTCTGGGGTCTTGAACAGCTCTTTGAGCTTTCCCATAACATCTGCGTACCCACTGAGGGCATAGAGCCAAACGCCATGGTAGATCGTGGCGTCTTCGATCTGCCAGTTTCCCCAATTGTCATCCCCGATGGCTTTTCTCTGCATCTCCCATATCTTTGTATCCGGGTGGTCAGGGAGGGCACGGACAGCCCATGCCAAGGATTCGGCCCGGAGTGCGGCTCGGTTCATCGGACCCCATTCCTGACTGCGTAAGAGGTGATCCATGCTTTCCGCGATATCGTTCTCGATCTTTTGTTTGTCCTCTTGAGTGATAAGATTTTGACTATTGAGCAGGTCATACGCTCTGATGTATCGCATGACCGTGAAAAAATCAGGCAATACAGGAGGCCTCTTATCGTAATCCGGACGCTGCTCAACAGCCCATTGGGGAAAGAGAGACCTGAAATCCCCGTAAGTGAGCAGGATTTTTTTGGATCGTGCGGCGTATTCTGCATTATTCTCTTTGGCAGACAAAAAAGCGTAGATCACAGCCGTTTCGAGGAGACCTCCCGGGGGTCTGTACCCAAACACATTCTCTGGGTCAAAACTCTCCTTCCATCGTGCGATCACGCTGTCATAGCTTTCCCAGATTCCGTCTGCTGCCTCACGGGCATACTCCAGATACTTGGAGCGCGGTGTTTTCTCTTGAGGCAAAATCCAAACGCTTGCGCATAGAAAAAGAAAAATAAAGCATATTACGCCAAAATGAGTTTTTGATCTATACATCCAAAGTCCTCCCTTTTCTTACAGTCATATGAAACGTTAAAAGTGAAACTTGAAATGTTTTTCGCTTTTCACGTTTTTTGTTGCACGATTTTTAGGTGTCAGGTGGGAGTTGGCCTTTTCGTTTCTGGCCTTTAAGAGGTCCTTCCAACCATACGTAGGTGACCATAGTGATCCCCTCAATTTTGTGATGGTCCCCTGCAGGAGTGTAGATCATGTCTCCGGGCCCGGCCTCGATATCATTTCCAGAATCATGGACTCGAGCGATCCCGTTGACTATGATCCACCACACATCACAATCGTGAACGTGTTTCTCTGACGACGCTCCTGCCGTTAGGGTGTCGACGCCGTAATCACAGATATAGGACTCTCCGGGCATCGCATCCACAGGAGCGATTTTCACTGTAAGGTGTGGAGGTAGATTGGTGTCCTGTTTTGCCTGCACATGGGGCATAACTGTCCTCCTTATTACTGAATCCAGGACCATGATAAGGGAAAGCCCAAACCGATGCAACCCTGCCTGGACATCGAGTTAGCCTTTCCAAATCCGTGATGAATGTCATTCCGATTGATCAGATTGTATGATATCAAAAACACGCTCAGTTTCCCCAGCGAGGAAACTTCGCTCGGTTCCGGGCTTCCCTCACATCTCCCTTAGGGAGATGTCCCTTGCCCGTCCAGCCCTTCTCACGGTTTTTTCCATCACACAATCTGATCACTCAATAACGCTATTGAGTATTCGTGACATCACGGATTTGGAAATGCATCCAGGCATCGATTCGAGTTTTAATTTTGGATCGAATTTGAATATGCTATACTGTTCAAAACCGGACAGAGACTTGCATGAAAATCAGGCGGATCATTAAAATCTTCGTTTATGTTGTGCTTGTATTCATTGTGATCTTTGGTTGTCTTCTTGTTATTACGAGGCCTCACACTCCCCCCATAAAGGATGATAGAGGACGGATCATCCCCGGGAGTATAGCTTTGCTGGAGAAGGTCGAGCTTGGCGGCCTCAAACAATGGATATGTATCCGTGGGAAAGATAGATCAAATCCCGTTGTGCTGTTTCTGCATGGCGGACCGGGTATGCCGATGATGTACCTCGCACATAAATTCCAAAGACCTTTGGAAGAGCATTTTATGTGTGTCCAATGGGACCAACGGGGTGCAGGAAAGTCATACTCAAAAAAAGTTCCTATTGGGTCGCTGACTGTCGAACAGATTCTTGCCGATGCTGCCGAGTTAACACAGCACCTCAGAGAAAGATTTGATAAAAAAAAGATCTATCTCGTTGGGCATTCCTGGGGAACTTACATCGGGATGCTTTTGATTAAGCGCTATCCAAAGCTGTTTGAAGCCTATGTGAGCATGAGCCAGGTTGTCGATGATACGAGGGGCCGCGAGATTGCTGACAGCTTTATCAAAGAGCGAGCCCACAAGATCGGAAATCAAGAAGCTCTCGATGAGATGGCAGAGAATCCAGATGGATTCCGGGAAAAGTGGCTTTTTGCTTTCGGTGGTGAGCTGTATGGAGAAACAAGCTACGCTCCGTTAATTGTGGCGGGATTAAAATCACCCGAATATGGACTGTTCGACATCCAAAAAGTGGCTAAAGGTTCGAATTTTTCCTCGCAGCATATGGCTTACAACGCAATCGAAGGAACGATATCCCAAAATATACATTCTGTTGATGTCCCGGTGTATTTCTTCACCGGGAGACATGATTACACGACTCCTTTCGAGCTTATAGAACTGTTTTATGAACAGCTGGTGGCTCCGAGAAAGATGCTGGTTTGGTTCGACAATTCTGCCCATTTTCCCTTTTATGAAGAACCCCAACGATTTGCCCAGAAAATGGTGGGCATTGTTCTTGCAGAGACTCAGAAGTCAGAGACACGCTGATTATTTTCGCCACTTTCAATGTGTGTGAGTTTCGGTTAAAATAAGGATTTCATTTCCGGAGTCAGGGTCAAATATGCAGACAAAAATTATCTTTGAGAACGTCGGTGGCAGAACTATCGATTTTTTTACTGCAATATATGAGGCGTGGCAGCTTGTCATTGACTCGATTAAAGCATTGCCCCACATCTGGTTTTACCGAAGGCAGGTGACGGAACAGATTTATGTCTTCCTGGTTAAAACACTCCCAATAGCAGCAGTGATATCCATTTTTGTGGGACTGGGTGCCATGATCCAGGGAACTTATCAG
>WTAW01000084.1 GCA_013139435.1 Candidatus Aminicenantota bacterium
GATAATATTGCTTTAGTATTCAGGAATTGCTAAATTAAAAACCTGAAATTCAGTCTGAACAATCCACAAGGATTGAGGAGAACTCATGAAGAAAGTCAGTCTTTGGATCCTGGCATTCCTCTTAACCATATCCGCCGCTGTGTATCAGCGGATGACTGGCCCTACTTATCCCATGCGCGGAAAATCCATCGTGGGCAGCGCCGATATTTCATATAAGCTCCCCCGAAACCACGAGATCGGGCCAAACTGCGAAATAAGCATTAAAGTCCCAGATAAAGATATCGAAGGGTATCTTCTATACAAAAGATATCCGACTGATGATGATTGGGAGAAGATCCCGATGTCAAGACAAGAGGATCTTCTTTCTGCAAACCTTCCCCAACAACCTTCATCCGGAAAATTGGCCTACAGAGTTTATCTTTCCCGTCAAAACGAGGAAATATCCTTAACTGGGGATGAATCTGTCATCATTCGCTTCAAGGATTATGTGCCCCGCATTATCCTTTTTCCTCATATCATTGTCATGTTTCTAGCCATGTTTTTCTCAACAAGAGCCGGCCTTGAAGCACTGGATAAGAATGGCAATCCCCGAAAACTTGTCATCTGGACGACAGGCCTTTTATTTGTGGGTGGAATGATCTTAGGACCACTGGTTCAGAAATATGCGTTTGGAGCATTGTGGACCGGATTCCCCTTTGGGTTTGATCTGACAGACAACAAGACACTCATCGCTATGTTAGGTTGGATCGCGGCATTAATCGCCGGCCGCAAGGGCAAACCCGCACGAGTATGGGTGTTGGGCGCCTCGGTCCTGTTGCTTATCGTCTATCTCATCCCACACAGTTTGCTCGGCTCTCAGCTGGACTACTCTAAATTAAATCCGCCAACCCAATAAATAGCAGGCACAGCACTATTCATCCAATCCAAAACACAAAGTGAATCATAAACGGGTTCTAGATTTGACTATCACTATAAATATTCTATAATTAACAGAAATGTGATTCTTTTTAATCATGGCAGGCGAAAGATGGATTATTCAGGCTAAAAGGATCGACTCGGAGGAGGGTATGATGAGGAAAAATAATCTCACTGTGGTGTTATTCATTTTTATTGTCTGTGGAAGTGTTTTTCTCTATCAGTGCGGCTCCGACAGCCCCAGTGAGCCAAGCACACCTGAGACGATTATCTCGGATCCATCCTTCTCCCAACACATCCAGCCAATCTTCAACAACAATTGTGCTTTATCTCTCTGTCATGTTAGTGGGACTATAACAGAACTCGACCTATCTCAGGGTGTGGCCTATGGAAATATCGTCAACGTCAATTCCAGGCAAGACTCAAGCTTTAAAATCATCCTTCCCGGAGATTCCACAGACAGCTGGCTTGTGATGAAGATCGAGGGCCGACAGAGCTTGGGTTTAAGAATGCCTCCCAGCGCCGATCCAATGAGTGATGTCAGGATCCAGAACATTAAAAATTGGGTGGACCGAGGCGCAAAAGACAATTGATCTCTGGATAAACTCACTAATGGATTGATGATGAATAATCTGATAAACAAAGCTGCTCCGATATTCTTCGTGTGTGTTGTTTTTGTTTTCTCTTTAGGTTTAAAGAGGCCTGTCCATTCCACAGATCTCACAGCACAAGTCTCGAAAATATTTTCACAAAACTGTATCTCTGCTGGGTGCCATAGCGGAAGATTTCCCCCGTTGGAGCTGAATCTGGAGGCAGACAAATTCCAAGTGTCCCTCTTGGATGTTTCAAGCCGGCAGGTTCCTGATCTCAAACTCGTTGATACAATAAACCCAGAGAAAAGCTACATCCTCATGAAGCTAAGAGGAGATGTGACGATCACAGGAAAACCTATGCCTTATGAAAGAGCTCCTCTTAGCAGCGGAGAAATCGAAGCGATCGAAAAATGGATATTGGGATTCGAGGGGCTTGAGATATCGGAACAACCGGAGACTCTAAAAGCCCAAACTCAGCAGGAGAGACGTTTCACAAAGCCAGCCTTTTGGGGAACACGCCTGATGAACCTTCCCACGGATAGGTCAATCGGGAAAAAAGATTTTCTTTTCCGAATATCCCACAGGTTTATCCCGGCAGCCGGTAAAGGCTACGACTTTTTTTACGGCTTTGATGGACCGGCGTCCATATACTTCAGCCTGGGATATGGTATCAACGACACGCTAAGCATTACACTTGGCCGGAGCAATGTTCTAAAGGAATTGGAACTCTCCCTGAAGTGGGTTTTCCTCGAACAGGAGAAGTTGTCGTTACCCCTGTCCGCATTTCTTTATCTAGGTGGGGGCCTTACAACGCTCAGACAAGAAGACAGAAGCACTTTTAGCTCAGAAAACACACAATTCATCGCCCAGTTGGGTTTAACCTATCAGTTCAGCAATTCATTTTCGATTCTGCTCGTCCCTTCTTATGTCTCGAACACCAACTATGAGAAACCGAATACAGAAGACACTCTGGCACTTGGCCTGGGCGGACGACTCAGACTCGTCGACGACCTCTCACTCGTGGCAGAATGGGTTCCTGTCCTATCCGGATACCAAATGAATTCATCAGGCTGGGGATTGGGACTGGAATGGAAGATAGGCGGTCATGTCTTCCAGATCTTTGCCCTGAACTCCTATGGATTGCCGACAGCACAGTACCTCCCCGGTGGAGACCTTCGGTTTAGTGAAAATGATTTTCGCTTTGGCTTCAGTATTTTCCGCTGGTTCTGATATTTCGGTCAATTTACCTGGATTATTCACGAGTCGAGGTTGATTTAATGGTTAGGTTGGGTCGGCGCGAGGCGCAAAGGATGCAGCTTGGTTGGTTAGGTCGGGTCGGTGGTCGTCCACTGCAAATCCTTTGCAACAAAGCAGATATAGTGAGATCGGCTCGCCTGAAAGGTAAAAAATGTCGATTATGAATAGAAAGTACATAAAAAACGGAAATGTCAAGGTGATTTACTGGAAGAATAATGTAAACATTTGATATTGCTTCTGTTTAACCAAGTATCGACATTTTTTATGAATAGTTCAGGTTTATTTGAGGCGAAAAGAAACGGTGATTGTAAAAATGACAGGGGTTGGCTTGCCTTTCAAGATAAGGGGCTCATACTTCCATTGTTTTACGGCATCTATGGCTGCTTTATTAAGGATGGAGCTTTCACTTTTGAGTATCTTAACTCTAACAACTTTACCTTCTTCATCTGTCATGACCTCGAGAATGACAACTCCCTGTATTCCTTCCTTTCTTGCCTCTTCTGGATAGACAGGGTTAACCTTCTTAATGAGTTTTGGCGGTGCTATTTGATCTTTGGCTCGTACAGCCCCTTTTGTAATCTCTTCGATGCCTTCAACTTTCTCCCCTTCTCCATTGAGCTTAAAGCGTACAGTCACTGTAAAAACAGCAGGCTCAGGTTTGCCATCCACTATCAGCGGTTCGTATACCCACTGTCTAACGGCATCGATGGCCGGCTTATTCAAGAGAGGTGTTTTGCTCCTGTAGATCATAACGCGTTCTACACGCCCATATACATCTGTCCTCACTCCCAGAATGACAACACCCTCAACTTTTGCCTTTCTTGCCTCTTTGGGATATAGAGGATCAACCCTCCTTATCAATTTCAACTTGGGAGGTTTGATATCGCCCACGACCTTAACGGCGCCCTTCTCGAATTCTTTGATCTTTTCTTTGGTTTGTTTGATCTCAGCCGGTGGTGGTGGTGGCGGCGGCGGCGTTGGCGGAGGAGAAACAGATGTATCTTGAGTTCCCGGTGGTGGTGGCGGAGGAGGAGGAACGAGCGTGCCCTGAACGGCTGTGATGTGGAACGAAAGAAAATAGGGATTTCCTTCCTTGTCCTCAAAACCAAAGACTGCGATATTTTTTTCGGGGAGGATGATCTCTGTATCCATCAAACTGGTTCTCTCTTCTCCCTTTTGCTCCAATATCTCGATCCTGAATTGATGGCTGCGGTCTCCCTCCTTACCTTTGGACACAGTCATATGCTCCTTATAAACGGGAGCGAGAAGCATTATGAACTGCTGGCCATTTAGACGAAACATATGCGCCAATTTTCCTTTTTTTGCCTCCCAGCTCATGTCGTATTCTGTGATGAGGCGGACGTCTCTCAGATTAAAGACCTTCTTGATCTGGTTTTGCTCTTCTGCCAGCAAAAAACGGGAGGGTATGTTAGCCGTCACTGTGGGTTGAAGGTAAGATGAGGTGACAAACTCAGGCGGTTTGGCCTTGCCATCCTTTAGGCCCTCGAAAAACCTCATTTTCAAATCGATCGAACTCTGTGCATAAAGCACGGACAAAAAACCCCCTGACAATAAAATCCAAACAAAAATTTGTCTTTTCATTTTCATAATCACTCTCCCGAAATATTTTTTTGTGCCCAAACAATGATCATATGCGAATTTTGAGGTTGAAAAATATATGCCTGCGCAGGTTCATTTTCGATCCGTATATAATTTATGCAAAAATGCCCGTTGAGACTTTCTTCGACTTGGGCCCTTCTGAATTGAGGCGACAAAACAAACCAGATCGTGGCAGCAACAAACACTAACACAACGGCTATTCCATAAGCCCAACTCCAACGAGGGCTAAAAACATGCTGTTTGTTCCTCTTTGCCTCTCTTACTTTTTCCTCAAAGCCGTCCCAAAGGGACTCTGTATCCACACATTGGCCCTCCTGGATCGTTATTCCTTGAACGTCCTCTCGGCTGATGAGTGTTTTCTGACAGTCAGGACATCTCTCCATATGAAGACGGATGAGAAAGTCCTGCCATTTCTTCAATGGTACAAGTGAGAAAGCATACCCAAGAATTTTACAGCGAGACATTTCCGTCCTCCAATAATGTCTTGATTTTTCTTCTCGCCTTAAACAGATGGACCCTGGCTGTGCTTGGAGAACACCTCAACACGCTGGCGATCTCACCGCTGGTGTATCCCTCATTCGCCCAGAGACAGACCGATATTCTCTCTTTTGGGTTCAATTTCTGGAGCCATTTTGAAGAAATGCGCGGCGAGGGTTCAGGATTCAAGCTTGTTTGGCTCATCCTCTCATTAAATTCAACTTTTTGTGTCTTAAAAAACTTGATGAAGCGGGTCCTTTTCCTTAACTGATCCAGACATCTGTTTGAAAGGATAGTAAAGAACCAGTCTTTGAAATTCTTTGTAAAATCAAACTTCTCAAGATTGAGATAAACCTGTACAAAGGCCTCCTGACAAACATCTTCGGCATCCTCCCTGTTTCCGAGGATGTTCCATGCCAGCGCTAAGCTTTTTCCTCTGTACTTATCCATTAATGTCCTAAAATCCTCCAGTTCTCCTTTAAGGCAGCTCATAAGAAGCTGATTGTCTTCCATGTTTCTGTCTTTATACACTGAGTACGTCCAACATTACAAAACTGTTTATCCTACACCATTCATAAAAACTGCCGATATTCATAATTAAAACCAATGATATTATAAACCAATTCGTGGGATGAGGGAGAAATGTTAAATATTTGGAATGTGTGAGATCTCACAGAAAAAATTATGGTTAATTTTTCATCGAATCGGCAATACATTATAATAGGGGGG
>WTAW01000327.1 GCA_013139435.1 Candidatus Aminicenantota bacterium
ATTAAATATCATCTTGTATCCAACCTGGAAGCGACCGTTGTAGGTCTTCTCCAGGATCCAGTGGCCCTCCTCATTTTGCTTGGATGGCTTCTTGTCACAAGTCGTGGTAATATCTGGACAGACTCTTGAGAGATTGGAGAATCGATTGATCAAAAAAGCGTATATTTCTATTGTCCTATTGGCCCTTGTGCTTGTCTTTTCCGTTTTCGCATCTGATGAGCCCTTTTGTGAACAGATCGCGAATTACACGATGGACGTCAAGCTCAACACAGAGAACAAGACAATAACCGCTACAGCGCTCCTTTACTGGACTAACGTCACTGATTTTTCCACAGACGAACTCTGGTTCCACCTCTACTGGAACGGATTCCAGAACAACATGAGCGATTTTCTCCAAGAAGGATCAGAGAGATGGAGACAGATCTACAGGTCTAACACCAAAGACGATTGGGGATACATTCGCATCAACTCGATCAAGTTGATCGAAGAGGAAGGCTCGGGTGAATACGACCTCACTCACACACAAGAATTTCGTCACCCCGACAATGACAATTTTTATGACCAGACCGTCATTTCAGTGAGGGTTCCTCAACCGGTTGAGCCGGGACAAACGATCCTCCTCCGGATCGATTTCTCCTCCAAAGTCCCCCGTCCTATTCACAGAACGGGAGTTTACAGAGACAGCTATTTTATCGCACAGTGGTTCCCGAAGATCGGAGTATTTGAAGATGGGCAGTGGAACTGTCACCAGTTCCATGCTTCGAGCAATTTTTATGCGGATTATGGGACATACGATGTAAAAATCACAGTGCCTTCACATTTTATCATCGGCGCCACCGGAGAACATCGGGAACAAACGAAAAATCAAGATGGAACGACAACCCACAGGTTTTTCCAGCACAGCGTCCATGATTTCGCCTGGACAACAAGCCCCCATTACCTTGAATTCAAGGAAGATTACATGTTTTCTCCGGGCAAAACTGTAGAGATCACACTTTTACTTCAACCCTACCATAGGAATCAAAAGGATCGCTACATGAACGCCGTCAAACATTCTATCAGATTATGCAGCCAATGGTACGGTGATTATCCCTATACGACTGTGACTTGTGTCGACCCAGCCTACAACAACCGATGCGGTGGGATGGAATATCCGACACTCTTTACTGGCGGGACATATTTCCTGACCCGAGACCGCATCCCCCGCCCTGAAGGCATCACGATCCATGAATTCGGTCATGGATATTTCTATGGCCTTGTGGGCACTAACGAGTTCGAGGATGCGTGGTTGGATGAAGGATTCACTTCATTCCTGGATTCGGAGGTTTACTACACAGCTTATGATGCGCCAGTCTATTCCAAAATGTATTTTGGGATTCCCGCGACCTTCAAACAAGTGACCATTCCCATAGAATCCTCTGGTATCTCCAGACATCGCCGAACATCAGATATGGATGTCATGCAAAATTTCACCTGGAATTTCATGACCGGAAACAGCTATGGCGCCAATTCCTATGCCAAAGCGGAGTTGATGCTTCGCTCCCTGAAACGGTTTATGGGGAAAGCGCTGTTTGCCGAGATGATCAAAGAGTATTCCACCCGCTACTGGTTTAGACACCCAAAGCCAAGAGACTTTTACACCGTTGTGAATGAATACTCCGTGCAAGATATGAGTTGGTTTCTGGATCAATTCGTGTATGGATCGGGAAAATTGGACTATACGATCGGAGAGATAAAAAGCCAGAGAAAGCAGATTCCCAAGGGTTGGATCGATGAGAAATACACGGAGCGCAGAAGCCAAAAAGGTGAAAAGCCGATCTACCAGACGGAGGTCCTTGTGCGACGACTGGGTGAGGTCCAAGTTCCCGTCGATGTTCTCGTGGTCTTCGAGGATGGCAGTGAGATTAAAGAACAGTGGGATGGCCAGTACAGATGGAAGCGATTCGTGTATGAAGGACCGCTAAAAGTGGAAAGGGCGATCGTCGACCCGGATTTTGATCTGGTGATCGATATCAATCGGACAAACAACAGCAAGACCGTCAAACCGAATCGATTAGCTCCCTGGAAATGGGTTTCCAACTGGATGCTCTGGCTCCAGCATGCAATGGAGGTTTTTACAATATTTGGTGGCTAGATTTAAAGATATTTCTATAGCCCTAGTTTGTTGTTCGTGTATTTTGAGATTAGGTGCGCGCGCAATTCGCGGTACATCTTGACAGTCTTCTCCATGCTCCTCCACGTATATTTTGTGAGGAACCCCTTGGCCTTATCAGGATCTGTCTTGTAGAGGGCAAGTGCTTCTTTGTCGATGGACTCCAGGTTTTCAAAAAAGCTCGCCTCCAAAGGATCGCGGACTTTTTTAAGGTCTTTGATGGCTTCCTGCCATCGCAGATAGAGCAGATTGTCCACAAAATCGACGGCCCATCGTGCTGAATCGTCACTAAATTTATCCGGGTCGTAGGTTTTATAGGAAGAAGCAATTTCTTGAGTCCCTGCGTAGATGGGCACATAAGTGCTGGTGTACTGGTTGTCGACATAAAACCAATAGATACCTCCAATGGCTGCGGGCAACCATCCTCTCAGTTGGGCGACCATACCATAGCCACCTCTAGAGACCATCCGGCGCCATGTGATATCCAGGAGTTCTCTCATGTCTCGTGTGGGAAATGGTGTGGTTAGAGGACTTTTCTTATAACCTCCTCTGCCATCGAGAACCAACCAATCTGTATCTGCGGTCATGTCATAGATGGTCCCTTCGTAGACTGAACGCTGGAACGCGATCACATCCTGAACAGAAAGCTTCTTATCTGGCTTGACGGAAAACGGATAGATGGCAATATCCTCCAAATACTGATGGTAAGCATCATAGCTGCTGAATGGAGTTATCAGTTTTTTATTGGGCCACTGCTCGTAGGAGGGCGCATATGTGCTGAAAAACAACCAGAATCGACTCAGGGCCCATTCCCGGGGGATGGGTGAATACACCTCCTGCCAGACAAATGGCTTTCCGCTGGAAGGATCATACCAACCATGGTCTATAGCAACCTGCATGTAGTTTTTCGATGCTCTAAAATAATCTGTATTATTGAGGTCGATCTCTTTGATGATACTCCAGTTGGGTACAATGGCGATGTGGTCGTCCGGAACTCTCTGCGCTGCCCATATCGCACCGAGTTCCCCACTTTCGGGTTCCCACTCAGAGCCCACGCTGAAAACTTCCAATACCCAGGCTTCATCCGGATCAGCAATGCAGAGCCCCTCGGACTGAGGACCACATGAAGGAAGAAAACCGTATTTCTCCACTAACGTCGTTATCAGGTCAATGGCATCTCTAGCTGTTTTACATCGCTGGAGGGCAAACAGCTGGGCCTGCTCGATGGTCATGATCTGCTTTCCTGAGCTAATATCCACCTTTAGCTCATCTCTCTGGCTCAGAGTGCTCTCCCCGATGGCCAGTTGGTGTTCGTTCATTTGGGGATAGCCTGTGTGAAAATAAGCATACGTCTTTTCGACCTGAGGGATGTATCCCAAAACTTTACCGTATTCCTTAAGAGGTTTTTTCACATCCTGTAACCCATAGTAAACAGGGGCCACCTCTCCCCTTTTAAAGGTCTGCGCAGGAACGATATGCACACGGCATTCGGGACAGCAGCCTGTGTGGGACGTGATCACAGAGCCGTCCACAGATGCGTCTTTTCCAACGATGATATCGGTGCAAGCATCCCGGGCAACCTGTCTCTCTTCCGTAGTCCCGGATAGGAGAAGAATGGCGGAGATACAGAGAAAAATACATACGACAAAAATGGACCTTTTCCTTTTCATTGTTAAGAGACCTCCTTTCGATTATTGAGATTTGTCCTGAATTGGACATATTTCTTTCTGTCTAACATTATAATTTGAGATAAAAAAAATCCATAACTTTATTGT
>WTAW01000167.1 GCA_013139435.1 Candidatus Aminicenantota bacterium
TTCTGTCAAAATAGCGAGTAAACAGAAAACACGAACTCTGTCTCTTGACGAATTTTTCATCGATTATTTCGAGACAGCTCTTGAAGAGGGGGAGCTGCTCCTCGAGGTTCAACTCCCTCCCATCCCTCCCCGTACAGCTGTCGTTTATGAAAAATTCAACATCATTAAAAATGACCAGGGGATCATTTCGGTAGCAGCATCGATCACCCTGAATAACGATGGATTGAGTTGTAAAGATGCCCGGATCGTCATCGGCGCTGCCGCACCGGCTCCGATACGGGCCAAGGAAACCGAAAAACTGTTGATCGGAGAGAAGATCAGCAAAGGGCTGCTCGAGAAAGCCGGAAAAAAGGCATCCGAGGAAGCGGACCCGGTCGCAGACATACATGCAAGCGAAGAATACAGAAGACATTTGGTGGGAGTCCTGACCAAAAAAACAGTTAAGAAGGCCTGGGAACAAGCCAAGGCACAGGTAAAATAAGGAGGACACCGGTTATGGAAAAGCAATTGCTGCGAATAACCGTTAACAGTGAATATCATGAATTGTACATAAAGCCAAAGAAGCTGCTCGTTGAGATCTTGAGGGATGAACTGGGACTGGCGGGTACAAAAAGAGGCTGTAATACCGGTGCCTGCCATGTCTGCACAGTGATTCTTAACGGAAAAACGATTAAGTCGTGTTCCGTTTTGGCTATGCAAGCCGACGGTGCTGAAGTGAGGACCGTGGAGGGATTGGCAAGTGGAGCCGAACTCACGCCTCTCCAGAAATCCTTCCTCGATCACGGAGCGTATCAGTGTGGGTTTTGCACCTCAGGGATGCTGCTTTCAGCAACAGCATTGCTCGCAGAGAATTCAAAGCCGACTGTGGAACAGATCAAAGAAGGCATTCATGGCAATCTCTGTCGATGCACGGGGTACAACAGCATTATCCGGGCCGTTGAAGCCGTGGCTGAAGGTAAGTACGAGGAGGGCAGCAAATGACAAAATTCAATGTCATAAACACCCCAATCCACAACGTCGATGGAATAGCCAAGGTTACGGGAAGAGCTGTATATACCTTTGATGTCAATCTACCCCACATGCTTCATGGAAAGATCTTGAGAAGCCCTTATCCCCATGCTAAGATTCTGAATATCGACACAAGCCAGGCAGAGGCTTTAACAGGCGTCAAGGCCGTGGTCACGGGGAAGGACACCCTGGGAGTGAAGCAGGGGATCTGGCGGCGTTATAAAGAACTCTGTGACGAGGAGATCCTGGCCAGGGACAAGGTCCGCTACATCGGTGAGCCCGTGGCTGCCGTCGCTGCTGTCGATGAAGACACGGCAGAGGAAGCGCTTGACCTCATAGAAGTGGAATACGAACCGCTGTCAGCTGTGTTTGAGCCGCTTGAGGCCATAAAGGAGGGAGCTCCCTTGCTCCATGAAAATGCCGAGCGCAACATCAATGTGACACGGCACATCGAATGGGGTGATGTGGATGAAGCGTTCAAAGAGGCGGATTATGTCCGTGAAGATTGGTTTCGGTGTTCCTCTCAGGCCCATGTCTGCATGGAGACACACTGTGCTGTGGCCGACTACACACCTGAAGGGAAGCTCACTGTATGGACGTCTTCACAATCCCACTATTACATTAAAGTCTTGTTATCTGATGTGTTAGGACTCAAAGAGAATGATATCCGAGTGATCTCCCGATACACAGGAGGCGGTTTTGGCAGCAAGTTTGAACTGGATTCCGCACAGTTCTGCAGCTCGGTCCTTTCCATGAAACTGTGTAGACCCGTCAAGATCGTACTCAGCCGCGAAGAAGAATTCATGGCCACAAAACGCCGCACGCCCATGTTCTATTATTTAAGGAGCGGTGTTAAAAAGGATGGAACCTTTTTAGCAAAGGAAGCCCGTGTTTTCACCGAAGGTGGCGCCTACACGGCCATGGGGGCCACAGCCCTTTACCTGACAGGCTTTTTTCAATCTTTTCCCTACATTTGGCCGAGTTACAGATATGATGGATACAGGGTTTACACCAACACGGCTCCCACATCGGCCATGCGGGGTTTTGGGGCGCCCCAGGCAACTTTTTGTGCAGAAACACAGATCGACCTGATCGCAGAAGAACTCGGTGTCGACCGGATCGATATCCGCCGCAAGAATGCGATGTATGCGGGCTATGAGGTTCCCGGACAGGCAACGATCCAAAGCTGTGGCCTCAGTGAATGCCTCGACAGGGTGGAGGAGTGGATCAAAGACAGGGGGAAACTGCCTCCCCATCATGGTATAGGCATTGCCGCCTATGGGTTTATGTCGGGAGGGATCTTCAACTGGTTCAACACCCCTTATGCGTTTTCCTCAGCCGTTATCCAGCTGAACGTGGACGGGAAGGTGGACCTCTTTATCGGATCCCAAGACATGGGGCAAGGGTCCAACACCACTATGTCCATGATCTGTGCGGAAGAGCTTGGTGTTCGTGTCGAGGACATCCGGCTTCATATGGGAGACACCGATAAATGTCCTGTGGATTTGGGTGCTTGGGGCAGCCGTGAGACTCTGATGCAGGGCAATGCCGTCAAGATGGCTGCGGCAGATGCCAAGAAGCAGATCCTTGAGTATGCGGCAGCCAAGATGTCACCGAATATCGTTTATGACCTGGAAATAAAAGACCGATGGGTCCACCTGATTGCGCGCCCTGAACGGGGTTTATCATATTTTGATGTAGTCAAGGAGGCCATCCGTGGCAAAGAGGGTCAACCCATAGTAGCCAGAGGTCATTACACGCCGCACCGGAAAGGTATGATCTCTCCCGCATACAGTTTTGGTGTGCAGGCTGTGGAAGCCGGAGTTGATCCAGAAACAGGAAAAGTGACGCTCAAGAACTGTGTGACCGCGCATGACTGTGGGCAGGTCATCAATCCACTCGGTGTTCAGGGTCAGCTCGAAGGGGCCATTGCTATGGCTGCAGGTTACGGATTTACGGAAGATCTCCCAATGGACGAAGGGAAGATCTTGAATCCGAATCTTGTGGATTACAAGATCCTGAGGACGACGGAAATGCCGGAAACGACGGTGATGGAGGTGGAGACCTACGAGCCGGAAGGCCCTTTTGGAGCCAAGGAGGCAGGCGAGGGCTTGACCAATCCAACCGCAGGAGCTCTTGCAAATGCTGTGTTCCAAGCCACAGGGACCAGCATTAAGGAACTTCCCATCACGCCGGAAAAGGTGCTCAATGCCCTCAGAGAGAAAAATAAAGAGGAGAAAAAATAGTGGCCTATAAATGTCCAACATGTGGAAAGGTGTGGCCCGATACTCCAGACCTGGCGCGCCACATTTTTGGGACAGGAGACCAAGCCCATAAGGAATGGGTGAATTCCAAAGGCTACAATTTTATAGAGCTCTTACTCATCCAGACCATGGAACCGGGAAACAAAGGTTATAAAGCGCTGGCTGACCTGCTCGAAAAAGAAGCGGAAAAAGTGGAGTAAAGTCTCTTTGGCTTTATGGATAAACGGAGGAGAATGTGATCATTGAAGGAAAGTTCACGGTGAAGGTGCCTATACAGAAGCTGTGGGATACGCTGATGGAGCCGGAGACTCTGCGTGAGTGTATCCCCGGGGCAGAAAAGATCGAGCTCATCGATGAGTTTACTTATGACTGTGTGGTTAAACAAAAAGTGGGTCCGATCAAGGTCCGGTTCAAATTCAAGAATAAACTTGTGAATATTCAACCTCCCACACATGTAGAGATGGTAGGGGAAGGTGAGGACATCGGCAAGGCCGGCCGTTTTACGCAGAGAACCAGTATAGACCTTGAGGAAAAGGAAGGTGGCGAAGTGGAGATCGCCTACTGCTGCAAAGCCAACATCGTCGGGAAGCTGGCCATGTTCGGCGATAGGATCATGCGGGCCAAGGCGAAAAAAGTGGAGGCGGAATTCAGAGAAGCCCTGAGCCAAAAACTTAAAAGCCTTCAGTGAAAAAAAAGTCGTAAGGAGGAATGATGAGTATAGATTGGCTGAAAAAAGATAACGAAATCAAAGATCATTTATTATGGGGTGAAGATTTTTGGGGCACGGAGCCACCCTGCACGATGTATGAGAAAAAGCCGATCCTCGATGCGAAAGGCAATGCCGTAGAGGGCCTTTATGCCGCCTGGATCACCCTCAATAATCCGGCGCAGTATAACTCTTACACTACAGAGATGGTGAAAGGGGTGATCGCCGGATTCCAGAATGCATCCCTGGACAGGAGTGTCGTTGCT
>WTAW01000446.1 GCA_013139435.1 Candidatus Aminicenantota bacterium
TCTATGAGATCGCGCAGGAACATCAACTGCCTGTGCTCGTGCACACGGGATCATCGATATTCAGAGGCTCTAAGATCAAATACGCCGACCCCATCCATCTCGACGATGTGGCCACGGATTTCCCCGAGCTTCCGATCCTCATGGCTCACAGCGGGAGAGGCCTGTGGTATGACAGGGCGTTTTTTCTGTCGAAGCTTCATCCGAATCTCTATCTCGAGATTTCCGGACTGCCTCCTAAAAATCTCCTGAAATATTTTCCGGACCTGGACAAGAACATCGACAAAGTCGTTTATGGTTCGGACTGGCCCGGGATTCAGACCATCTCCCAAAATATCGAAGCGATAAAGCAACTGCCGCTTTCTGAAGAATCCAAGGAGAAGATCCTCTATAGAAACGCTCTCCAGATTCTGGAACGGTCAAAAACTCATACCTAACCCGTTTAGGTTGCGGAGAAAAGAATGACTTTATACGTGTTTGAAGGACAACGCCCCCAAGTCGGAGAGGATTCATTCATTGCCGAATCAGCCACGGTCATCGGTAACGTCAAGATCGGAAAAAACGTATACGTCGGTCACGGCGTTATCCTTCGGGGAGATTACGGGACAATTATCGTGGGAGACGGAACGGCTTTAGAAGAAGGAGTCATCGTTCACGCCAGGCCGAAGGATAAAACTGTGTTTGGTGAACAGGTGACCGTCGGACATGGCGCTATGGTTCATAACGCCCACATCAAAGATTTTGCAGTGATCGGCATGCGATCCACGATCAGTGATTTCAGCATCGTGGGCGAGTGGACCATCATCGGAGAGATGAGCCTCGTGAAAAGAAACCAAAAGATCCCTGATGGATCAGTGGCTGTGGGCTCTCCGGCCAAGGTTATCGGGAAAGTGACAACCGAACAGAAGGAGTTTTGGAGTTACGGGAAAAAACTATACATAGAGATGGCTAAACGATATCAGGCTCCCGGCGCTTTTTATCCGATCGATCCAGACAAAAAAAAGAACTTATGAATTCCTCTGTGGTTGGGTCTTTGGTCAGGCTTTTTGAGTAACAGAATGCTCTACGATCTTCTTCGCAAGACGGCGGAAACATATCCTGAGAGGACGGCCGTGATCTGCGGAGACAAACGGTTCGATTACAGAGAGTTCAAAGAGAGGGTGGACCGGCTTGCGAACGGATTCCGATCTCTCGGCATCCGAAAAAACGATAAGGTGGCGATCCTCCACAAAAACTGCCACCGCTTTCTGGAGACATATTTTGCGGCTGCCAAGATCGGAGCCGTACTCGTCCCCATGAATTACCGCCTTTCTGCTGACGACTATGCCTATATCCTGGACAATTCCCAAACCAAGCTCCTCATTGCACAGTTGGAGCTCATCCACCCTTGCCTTCAGCGTAAGGGTGCTCAAACGCGTCTCGATCACCAGGAAAAACTTCCTCAACTCGAACATATCGTTTTCACCGATAAATACGATGATCCAGAGTTAACCATAAAATTTGACGAGAGATGCCTAACGTATGAATCTCTCCTGGAGAAAACATCTTTAAGCGGAGGAATAGAAACACCCATCCATGATACCGATATCGCACAAATTTACTACACGAGCGGCACCACGGGAAAACCTAAAGGAGTGATACTGACGCATAAAAACAACTGGGTCCATGCAGAGAATACAAAGAAAGAATTGGGGCTCAATAAAGAAGATAGATGGCTTCATGTCTCACCCATGTTCCACCTGGCTGATGCGTGGGCCGTGTGGGCGATCACCAATGTTGGAGCCACACACGTGATGGTTTCCGGGTTTGAACCGGATCGTGTCCATGATGCTATCGAACGCCACAAAGTGACACTGAGCAATTTCATCCCCACTATGCTGAACACCATGGTGAATGATCCCGGCGTGAAAGATTTTGATTATTCATCCCTCAGACTGATCCTCAGCGGCGGAGCCCCTATCGCCAAAGAGGTCGTGAGGAAAGTGATCGAAAAGTTTGGGTGTAACTACATCCAGACCTATGGATTGACCGAAACAAGTCCCTTCCTGACGATGTCTATCCTCAGGGAAGACATGAAGGCCCTTCCCTTTGAGGAGAGGCTGAGATACATGGTCACGACCGGGCGGCCTTTCTACGGTGTGGGGCTGAAAGTGGTAAGAGAGGATGGGAAAGAGGTGATGCCCGATGAGAGCGAGGTTGGAGAAATCCTAGCAAAGGGCGACACGGTCACTCCCGGCTACTGGCGAATGCCGGAAGAGACATCCCAGCGCATAGTGGATGGATGGTTGCACACCAAAGACCTTGCCGTTGTCAATCCGGAAGGATATGTGACGATCGTGGACAGAAAAGACGATGTGATCCTCAGCGGAGGGGAGAACATCTACTCTGTCGAGGTCGACGATGTGTTGTATGCGCACCCGTGTATTTTGGAGGCGGCTGTCTTTGGTTTGCCGGATCCGATTTGGGGAGAGAGGGTGACAGCTGCAGTCGTATTGAAAGAGGACGAAGATGTTAAAGAGGAGGAGATCATACGTTTCTGCAAAGAGCGCATCGCTCCTTTTAAAGCGCCAAAAACAGTGATCTTTACAGACTGCCTGCCTAAAACTGGGTCGGCGAAGATCTGCAAGTACAAACTCCGGGAGCAGTTTAAGAGGAAACACAAAAAGGAGATAAGGAAGGGCATAAGGTGAAGTCAAAGGAGGGTCAATCACATGGATGATAGATATGAAGCGATTGCCAGAGACATC
>WTAW01000400.1 GCA_013139435.1 Candidatus Aminicenantota bacterium
ACCTGGACTATTCATAAAAATTGTCGATACTGATTATAACTTATATGATATTTGTATATTACATTGATCTTTCTGATTATTTTTATGATCATTACATTCGCTATGTTGATTCTATATATAATCGACATTTTTTACCCTATGGCCGAGCTGATCTCACCATATCTACTTCGTTGCGTCCCATTCGTGGTGGACGACCACAACTTCATGGGCCGACGCCTCGCATCTACGGCAACCTCAACTCGTGAATAATCCAGGCTAATAACCTGGATTATAATGACTTCAACAGTATCAGTAAAGAATCTTCTATGTTCCTTCGTCTTGACGTCTTCGGTTATTAAGCATATATATGTCTTAGAATCTGGGGAGAGATGTCTGTCATAAAACGAGGAAAGGGAGAGAGATGAGCCGAATACGCAGCGCCATTGTTTTGTCCGACCTGCATCTGGGAAGGAAGATGAGCTATCTCTACACCAAAGATGAAAGGTTCGAAAAGAACAGTCAGGCTCTCCAGGGGTTGCTTTCGGAGCTGGGACCTCAGAACGAGGTCATCCTCCTCGGCGATTTTCTGGAACTGGCCATAGGATCTCTGGATGAGGTCTATCAAGATACCCGGGAATTCTTCTCTTTTCTCGCCGAGACTGGCCCTTACGAACGGATCGTGTTTATCCCGGGAAATCATGACCATCATTTCTGGAGGGAGCTTGTCGAAGAGGTCTTCATCAACGAACGCCTCCGGAGAGGCTCACACCCTCCCGGACATCATAAATACCCCAGATGTTTTGTGGATATGCGCTTTTCGTCCGCAGACTCGGATCCTGCGTCTCCTATTGTGCTCACAGAAGTGTGGCCAGACAACAAACCCATGCCTGAGATTGTTGTCAAGTATCCCCACCATTTTGTCAGCATCCCATCGAATGAAGGGAAGGACAAACATTATCTGTTCACCCACGGGCACTTTTTGGAAGATCTGTTCAAGCCCGTGAACTATATCATTCAACCGGCCCATCTGGAAGAGTTGGAGGCATTCAATAATTTCTGGCTGGAATCCTTCGACTACCACATATGGCATGCCGGAAGACTTTCAAATTTTATCTGGAAGTTTGTACAGAGTTTTCAGAGATGGGGAGCCAAAGACAATCCCGAAATGGAAAACATGATCGATGAGATCTTTCGTCAGCTCAGGGAAAAAGGATATCTCAGCTGGCTGAGTGCATGTGTGCTGAAACGTTTCATGATGGGGAAGATCAAAAGAATTTCTTGGAATGAAAACAGTGGATTGTATAAAGCTGCAGTAGACGAGAAATTGATCAGGAGCATTGAAGATTATATCGGGCGTTATATCGTCTCCCGCTATCAAAAGGGGAGAGCGAAAGATTTGGACCTCCCGGCGGATTCAGATATTCCCATGCCTTTCACTTTTGTCTTCGGCCACACACACATCCCGATCCAAGATGAGGATATGGAAAGATCCAGGGCGGTTGTCAATAGCAAAGTCTATCCGCTCTTGAATACAGGCGGATGGCTGCGCACAGATGGACCGGGAATCGCGGGCGGCGAGAACGCGGGTGTTTTAGTGATCAACGAAACAGGAGCGTTCTGGAAGTCACTTTCCGGTCAGCTGGAATAGAAGATGCGCCAGGCAACATCTCCTCGCCATTGCGCGCAAACACAAACGAATTTGAGACCACCTCGAATCACCGCAAATTTCATCCCTAAGGGTGATTGCACTTTTTTTTAGTTGTTGATATAAAAAGATTAAAAGATAGCTATGCGCTTATTAAGTTTTGAGCTTCTGGGGTTGAATTTTTACAGGCGTCTCTAGCATCAAAAAGAGCTGGTTATGACAAAGAAAAAAGGAGCAGAGAATAATCCTCAAGACGACTTGATCGCTCTCCGCAAAAAAATCGTCGAGCTTGAAAATGCCCTCGTCGCATCCCAGAAAAAGGAAGAGGAGCTCCGCCGGTCCGAAGAGAAGTACCGGGCGATCTTTGAATCCTTCTACGATGTGTACTACCGAACGGATAAAGATGGAAAGGTCATCGATATCAGTCCGTCTATCCATTCTCAAGCGGGGTACGATCCCAGTGATATCATCGGTCATCCCGTGACCGTTTTTTTTGTCGAACCCTCAGCCCGTGATGTTTTTATCCAAAAGATCAAAGAAACAGGATGGATCAATGATTACGAGATAAAGCTGAAAAGCAAGAGTGGAACACCGATTGAAACATCGGTAAGCGCCCGGATTGTGCTGGATGAAAACCAAGTCCCTTCTGGTATTGAGGGTGTACTTCGCAACATCACCGAACGAAAACGCATCGAATTAGCCATCAAAGATTCAGAACAAAAATACCGAGATCTTGTGGATAATGCCCTTGTTGGCGTATACAGGACCAATCTCTCAGGCGATATCCTTTTTATCAATGAAGCTTTCTCAGATCTGTTGGGCTTCTCATCACCGGAAGATATGATGAAAGGAGGAGTCTTGGTCAGGTACAAGAACCTTGAGGACCGTGATCTGTTCATCGAGAAACTCAAAGAAAAAGGAAGACTAAGCTATTATGAGGTCGAATTGTTGACCAATTCAGGCGAGTCGAAAAATGTTCTCCTCAGTGCCACTCTTGCGGGGGACGAAATCATAGGAATGCTGATGGACGTTACTGACCGGAAAAAAGCCACTGAGAAGATCAGAGCCGCGCTGAAAGAAAAGGAGATCCTCCTCCAGGAATTGCACCATCGTGTGAAGAACAATATGCAGGTGATCTCAGGGCTGATCGAGCTCCAGTCGCAGCAGCTCCATGACGAGAGCTCTCGTGAGATCTTCAACGAAACCAGAGATCGCGTCAGTTCGATGGCTCTGATCCATGAAAACCTCTACAAGGCTAGCGACCTGGGAAACATCAACTTTGTCGAATACGTAAAAACACTGACAACACATTTGTTTTACTCCTATAACGTGGATTGTGACGTCATCCAGCTCAAGACCGATGTCAAAGATGTGTTCTTAGATGTCCAGGTGGGGATTCCCTGCGGGTTGATCATCAATGAACTGATCTCAAACACTCTAAAACATGCCTTCCCTGGGGGTCAACATGGGGAAGTCAAAGTTTCCCTATTCCCGGAGGGTGAAGGTCAGTACACCTTGATCGTGAAAGACAATGGCACAGGATTTCCTAAAGATCTGGACTTCAGGAAGACCAAGTCTCTCGGGATGCAGCTGGTGACAATGCTGGTCGACCAGCTTGAGGGAACCATCGCAATGAAAAGAGACGGAGGAACAGAGTTTATCATCTCTTTTTCAGAGAAAAAGGGGGGGTAAATCATGAGATCAATCCGTTTCATCATATTATCGATCGTTGTCGCGTTTTTGTTTCAATCTTCCTGGCTGATGGCCGACTCTGTTCGTTCGGGGCAGAAAAAAGTCGATGGAGTTCAAATCTTCTGGTTGAGCAATGACCAGATCCACTGCTCGGTTTCAGTAGAAAACGGCATGCTCAGGCAAGATGAGCTCACGCCACTCCCGGAATGGATCTCAAAGTATGGGGCACAACTCCTCGAAGTGAGAACAGATGCGGATTTTGCCCTGGATCTGATGTGGGCGAGGTGGAAGGCTCCCGGTAAAACGAACAACGCCGAGAATCCTGTCCTTTTGACAAAGAAAGACTTCCGGATAGTGCAGCATATCTTCAAGAAATCTCCTCGTGGCACCGTAGAGCTTTCGCTTTATTTCAAGCGAGAAGGGATACCGTTGGAGGTAAAAATCACGTATCGTGTCGAGCCAGATACGTTTTATGTACGCCGACGACTGGCTGTTCGGGATGTGGAATTCGGTTCTCACTTCCTCCGATGGATCTGGCCTCGCAGAGGCCTTATACCGGGGATGACGTCGCTCATAAAGCCTGGCGGGTTCGGCCAGCCTGTTGCCTTCCGCCAGGGAGATGGGGGTGCTTTTTTTGGCTTGGAGTACCCCACGGCAGAGAATTCCCTCCGGCACACAACCGCAGGAAATTTGAAGTTGGAATGCGGGCAGGTGATCGGTGAGCGCATCGGCACACCTTGGGTTGAAAGCGAGTGGGTCGTCCAAGGACTTTCTCCCAATGCCCAGGTCAAACAGTGGTTCTGGAAATATCTGGATAGTATCCGTGTCGCGCCCCTTAAGCCTTATCTTCTTTATAACAGCTGGTACGACCTGCGAGCTCCGGTTATGGTCAAAGATCCATCGCGGGCTCTTACCGAGAGAAACATTCTTCGGACAATAGAGTCCTTTCGGCGACGGATGGTGATTGAACGCGATCTCAAACTGGATGCCTTTGTCCTGGACGATGGCTGGGATGTTTATAAAAGCGACTGGATGTTGAATGCCGGACAATTTCCAAATGGTCTAGCGCCAGTATCCGCGGCTTTACAGCGCATGGGGAGTCAGCTGGGGATATGGATCGGCCCAACAGGCGGCTATTCTCACAGGGATTGGCGAATCGGATGGATGAAGGCCAATGGATACGAAGTTGTCGGAGATCAGTTTTGTGTGGCCGGGGAAAAGTATCACGCCCTTCTTAAAGAACGCATCACAAATTTTGTTCGGAATGATGGTATTCGCTATTTCAAGTGGGATGGGATTCAGTTCTCGTGTAGCGAACCCGACCATGGCCATCTGCCGGATGTGTATTCCCGGCGAGCTGTGATGGAGGCGATGATCGACCTCTGCCGCACAGCTCGTGCGGAGAGCCCCGATGTTTTTCTGAACATCACATCCGGGACGTGGCTGAGTCCCTGGTGGTTGAAATACGCAAACACCATCTGGATGCAGGGCTCGGATTATGGCTATGCCAATGTCCCTTCGATCAGCCAACGGGATCGTGCCATGACCTATCGGGATACCATCCTTTACGATGATCTGGTAGAAAAGAGATTCTGGTTCCCCATCGCCAATCTAATGACCCACGGCATCATCAAAGGGCATCTCCAAAAGCTGGGAGGGGAGGCCGAGCCACTCGATAAATTCACTGACAATGCCTTGCTCTATTTTGCGCGTGGGATATCCATGGGTGAGCTCTATATTTCGCCCGATCTTCTCACAGATGAGGAATGGGATGCATTAGCCATGTCGATTCACTGGGCCAAAGATCGCTTCCCGATCCTGGATTCCACCGAGATGGTGGGAGGAAATCCTGAGGGAAGAAATCCTTACGGGTATGTTCATTTTGAGGGGAAAAGAGGCATCATCGTTGCCCGCAATCCCTTTATGGAGCCAAAAACTCTCAAGCTAGAGCTGTTGCCTTCACTGGGCTTGGATCCTTCTGCTATGGATCTTGTGGTCGATAAAGTGTATCCTGTACGCTATATTTCGCCTGATCTTATCCCTGCCGGTGTCGATCTGGAAATTCTACTGGAGGGGTATGAAACTGCTGTTTATGAAATCTATCCGCTGGAAGAAGCCCAGGAGCCTCTTCTAGCTGGGATTAAATATGATCTGACTCGTGCAACAAAAAAAGGCTATACGATAAGAGTATTGGACAGTGGGGGAGAGGCCCGCCTGTTAAATCCGAAAATGGTGAGCTCTCTCGTTTATGATGGAAAGCGTGTTGACCCTCCTGATGAAGTGATTCCTGTGGTTAAGCTGCCCGAACCTGTGAATCGCGTATCCGTCCAGAAGTATGCGGGGGAGGGGCAATTCTGGAGCGATATCCGCTTCAGGCTTCACGAGCCCGCAAAAACGGCCACATTTTGCTTACTTCTTGAGCCATCAGGTGCGTTTGTGGATGGAGAGGATCCGGCAGTGGTTATGATCTTGAATGGAGAGCCAGTCGGGATGCAAACAGAAATCCAGGAGGGACGATGGAAATGGTACAAGCGTGATGTCCCTATCGGCAGCCATCTGATGCGTGTGCAGATATTTCCACCCGAAGGCGAAACAAACTGGGCAGGGACAGCTTCCGCGTGGCTTGTTCTCACTATGGAACCGGATGCCAAGGATGTGTCCATCACGCTCAAACAGGAATTGCCACGGCTTCGACCCATGCCCCCGCGATCTTTACGTCCAGGTCAATTCCGCCGCACCGTCAAACTCGGCTCGTTTGAAATATCCACAAAATCCCCATAGAAAATGACACGAACACCCTCTCGAATCATCCGCGCTACTGCAGCCCTGCGCATCAATGATATCGGCGGCTGGACCGACACGTGGTTTTCAGGCGAAGGAAAAGTGTTGAACCTGGCGATATCCCCTCCGGTCGAGGTGGAGATCAGAGCTTTCCCGAACAAGAGAAACAGAAAAAAAAGGGTTTTAGTGAAAGCTTTAGATTATGGAGATTCTTTCTGGATGAATCCAGAGGAGCCAGATTACATCATTCATCCCTATCTTCAAGGAGCGATCAATTCTATCCGCATCCCAAAAGGATATGAGCTCGACGTGAGTGTTTCGGCTCGTGTCCCGGCCTCAAGTTCTGTTGGGACATCGGCCTCTGTGTGTGTTGCACTGATCGGTGCGATCGCAGCTCTCTCGCCGCAAACCCGCTCTACAGACGAAATCGTATCTTTGGCTCACCGTGTGGAAATAGAAAAACTCGAATTGCAAAGTGGGATTCAGGACCAGATTTGTGCGGCCTACGGAGGAGTTTGTTTTATCCATATGCTTACTTATCCCGAAGCCGAAGTCACGCGCTTATTTTTACCCATGAGATTGAAAGATGAGCTCAACCAGAGGTTGAGCTTGGTATTCCTGGGGAAGGCGCATCGTTCATCCGATATCCACGAGGACGTGATCTCCACCCTTGAAAAAGGTGGCCCTCAATTTAAAGAGATTATTAAAATGAGAGATCTTGCAGAGAAAGCGAGAGACTATTTAAATAAAGGTGACTTGAATGGCTACGGGAAGATAATGGTGCAGAATAACGAATGTCAGCGTGCCCTCCATCCAGGACTCGTTTCTGAGGAAGCTGATTCAGTGATTGAAATTGCAAAAAAATACAATGCTGCAGGATGGAAGGTCAACGGAGCTGGTGGCAAAGGGGGTTCCTTGACCATTCTTGGCAGCCGCACGATTCACGATAGGGAAGCCATGCTCCGGGAGATCGATGCTCTCGGCAAAGGCATCCAATCGCTCCGTTTTTCCCTCTCACCCTCCGGCCTCACCGTCACCTCCGAATAAAAAAGGGACTGTCACCTTTTTGCTTCACCCCTGGAAAAAGGGGACTGTCACCTTTTAAATAGGATGATAGGCGATATTCAGTTGGTCCGCAGCCTCTCTTAGTCCTTTAGCCTTAGTCCAGATGAGGGCAGTTGAAAGCAAAGCCGAGGCGAGCAGGTGAACATCCACATAATCTAGATCAATGCCCATAAGCTGATTTTTTTCTATAAAGAGCAGGATCTCTTCATGGCTTGCCTTTGTAGCTGTGGGAAGGGCTTCAAGCAACGACAGGATTTCTTCTCGATTTTTTAGATTTTCACAGGCTAAATCGCCTATGACAAAGGGATGACAAACGATATACCCTTCCATCAACAATGACTTATGAGGGGGATTTTTGTCTCGAAAATGCGAGACCCAAATGGAGGTGTCTGCAAGAACCATATCTAAATCTAACTTTTGCTGATTCTCCTGCTGCTCCGAACGCGAAGAAATTTTTCTGTGCCCTCTAATCGGGCCAGTCTTTTACTGCTCTCAAGCGCAATTAGAGCTTCCAGTCCTCGCCGGACTAACGATGTTTTTTCGGTGATTCCCGTCAGTTGGGAGGCCTGATCCAGAAGCCTATCATCGATGTTTAATGTTGTCCTCATATGCATAGATATGCATAGATTATGCATACATGTCAAGGGAATATCATGAAAATTTTAAAATAAATAAAAAAACCCCATTTTACCTGTTAACAGAGCATCGGAGCTAAAACAATGCTAGAATACGAATGATGGAATCGAAACAGAGGTTTCTGGCGGCGCTGAAGAGGTCCATGCCCGATAGACTCCCTGTGACGACCCATCATGTCATGCCGTATTTTCTTGAACACACGATGGGCGGAATCTCTGTCCAGGAGTTTTTCGCTTATTTCGGATTGGACCCGATCCATTGGATTGTCGCTCGGAGGGCGGATGGCTCCAAGGGAGAATATTTTGATATTGACCCAAAGAGAAGTGAATCGTTGGAATCTTCCTTTATCTGCTCGGAGAACTGGATCATAAAAGAGGAGATCCTTCCCGACCCGAAATACGAAACAATCCGCTTCCATTGTGTCACTCCCATTAAAACTCTTTCGATGGTATTACAGAGTGATGATTTGACAACTTGGGTCACGGAGCGCTTGATCAAAGAGAAATCAGATATCGATATCTTTGCACAATATGCGCCTGTCCCATTATGTGACGTGAATTTCGTGAATCAAGAGGCTGAGTCCTTTGGTGATCGAGCTTTGATTCGTGGAACAATTCCTGGTTTTGATATCTACGGCCAACCCGGTTGCTGGCAGGATGCAGCAGTCCTCTGCGGAATCGAAGACCTCATCCTGGCTACACATGATGACCCCCAGTGGGTGCACGAATTGTTATCCATTCTGCGGGGGAGGAAAAAGCTCTACATCCAGTCCATGGAGGGGGCCCTCTTCGACCTTGTCGAATTGGGTGGGGGCGATGCCTCATCCACAGTGATCTCCCCAGGAGTCTTCGAAAAATTCGTGGCTCCTTATGATGTGGCACTCATCGATGCCGCCCATGCTGCCGGACACAGGAAGAGACACGCTCAGCTGTCCGAAGATGCTTTGAAGAGGCTGGGGAGGGAGGCGGCTATATCCTGGCCCCCTCAGATCATTTTTTCGAGGCAGACATGGAGCTTCTCGATGCGTATGCTGATGAAGCTAGAAATTGTATTTATTGAGCAGGACGTCGCTAAAGAAATAAAGTCAAGATTTACAAATCCATGGGGATGGATAAAATGGACAAAATGTCAGCAGTTGTTATGAATATTGTTGTCTAATAGTAGTATTTAAGCCCGACAAGTACGCCCACATGACTAAAATCTGTGTCGAATTGCCCTGTGGCTCCTGTTAAAAAGGTAGTCTCAACAACTGTTTTTCTGTACAAGTAATACCCCTCAAAATATATGGCTACGCGCTCAGAGAAATTGTATGATGCACCAAGACCGCCCTGAAATCCGAAGCCGTTTCTGGGACTTTGTCTTGTGATAATGGCTTCTTCCTCAGTTTCTCGTGCGCTTGCATTGAAACTCGCGAATACAAAACAGGCTCCTCCAAACACGTAGGGAGAAAAGTTCGTATTCGGATTAAAGTAATACTGAAAGTTTGCGACGATGGGTGTGAGAGTGAGATCCCCGGCTAAAAATTTTCCCTCTTCTGAATCAACAGAAAATCTTCCATATTTGAATTCAAGAGAAAACACGACATTCTCTGTAAGCATTATGGTTGTCCCCAAACCAGACCCATAGCCTGTTTTGATCTGGCTCTCAGATGGAATATACGTAGCCAAGTTAAAGACAAAAGTGTTACCAGCGCCATAGGAAAAGCCATAGGCCGTAAGGATAAGAAGACAAGCAGTGATCGTGACAAATTTAGTGATTTTATTCATGGAACCTCCAATTATTCTCGAAAATTCTATCAAGCTTTTCAATATTGCATACTGCCGAATCGAAGTCAATCAAATCTGCGCGGACGGAAGCATTTCTAAATCCATGATGACATGAATACTCAATAACGCTATTGAGTGATCAGATTGTGTGATGGAAAAAACCGTGAGAAGGGCTGGACGGGCAAGGTACATCTCCCTAGAGGAGATGTGAGGGAAGCCCGGATCCGAACGAAGTTTCCTCGCTGGGGATACTGAGTGTGTTTTTGATATCATATAATCTGATCACTCGGAATGCCATCAACAAGGGTTTGGAAATGCTAACCATTGCCTCGCTGATTGACATCCCAATCTGCCTATGATACAAACGGAATTCGGATACAGATGGATCGGGTGGATTAGATTTGAAAGGTGGCTATTCCCCGACAAGAAAAGGAGGTCTTATGAAGAAATATGCAGCGGTTTCAATCGTTTTTTTTCTCTTTGCGACTATCTTTGTGCATGCGGATGTCTACATCAAACAGAAGACACATACGGACGCGTTTGAAGTGATGGGTCAGTCTCAGCCCGCTAAGGATGTCATCAATCATATGTGGCTGACAGAAAACAAGATGGCGAGCTTGAGTGAGGACCAATCTTTTATCATCGACCTGGATAAAAATGTAGTCTTCTGGATCAACAGCAAGGAAAAGACTTATATTGAGATGGAGTTACCGCTTGATATTTCCAAGTATCTTCCGGACCAAGCGGCGGATATGATGGCCAACATGAATATCAGCGTGACTGTGCAACCCACGGGCACAACAGAGACGATCGCAGGGAAGACATGCGAAAAGTATGATGTGACCATGACCATCATGATGATGATGACCATGGAGATGAAGATGAAGGTATGGGCGACAGAAGATGTGCCGTTCGACTGGAAGAAGTTTCAAGACAAAATGATCCAGATGTTCAGCCCGACCATGCCTCTCGGGGAAGAGGCCCTCAACGCGTTCAAACAGATCAAAGGGTGGCAGATGAGGTCTGAAATGACCATGAACATGATGGGCACAGACATGAAGACCGTGCAGGAAGTCATGGAGATCACGGAAAAAGATGCACCGGCTGGCACATACACCGTTCCCGAAGGCTATACAAAGCGAGATAAATTCTCGTTAGAGGATATGCAGCGTCGTTAGACACCTTCTTCAGGCAGGATATACGCAACCAGAGCCATGGCGATCGCGCCAAGCTCCAGTTCTCTGGGATCGCCCCCATTTTTGCATTGAAAAAGGTGAGGGGGATAGATATAGTAGGATGTACTTCAAGAAGTATGTTTACAGAAAGCGGAGATCCTGCGGTACAAAAAACAGTCATCAAGGGAGAAGTCATTCTTCCGGATAGGGTCCTCTCCAAGGGAGTTGTCGAAATCACAGGTGAGAAGATCACCGACATCTATGCCCAGAGCGACCGGACGTGGGATGGCCAGAGCTATTTTCTCGATTACAGCGATCACTACATCTCGCCTGGTTTTATCGATCTGCACATCCATGGCGCGCTGGGCAGAGAGTTCATGGATGCGGACATGGAGAGCTTCAACATCATCGGCGGCCATCTGGCTCGGGCTGGAGTCTCCGGTTATCTCGCGACAACTCTCTCCTCGCCATTCCCAGCGATTCTCAAAGTTATAGACTCTGTCAAAAGATCTCCCATTTTTCCTTTAGTGTCAAAGCCTCTGGGCGTCCATATCGAGGGGCCCTTCCTCAACGTCAAGCGGTGCGGAGCCCAGAACGCTGATTTTATCAGGGGAATCGCAGAGGAAGACATACGGAGCTTGACCGAAGCCACTCAGGGGCTCAAGACAGTTATGACCATAGCTCCTGAAGTAGAAAACAACATGCGTTTTATCCATAAGCTGAGGGAGAATGGGATTATCGTAGCCATCGGACACTCTGAAGCCACATACGAACAGACTCTAGAGGCAATCAGGGCCGGCATCTCTCACGCCACTCATTTTTTTAATGCGATACCAGAATTCCATCATCGTGATCCTGGTATTGTAGGCGCTGTCCTCGAATCAGAGGACGTTACTGTAGAGCTCATCTG
>WTAW01000251.1 GCA_013139435.1 Candidatus Aminicenantota bacterium
TATGCATTCCTTTACGGTGTATTTGGAAGCCTATTTGGTAGCAATTTGGGGGCAATCCTCTATGAGAGAATGCTCAAACCTCTGGCGCCGGATCCTGAAAAACTAGCTGCTGGAGTTGTACTTGAACCCTATGTACTCTGGAAGATCAAGATTTTCTGGCTGATATTTGCTGTCCTTGGCATCGTCTGTCTTGTGGGGATGCTCCTCTACAACAAATTCTTTTCAGAAGATACGCCCGAAACGAATCGTCGAGCGTGGAAAGTCATGTTGGGGATTTATTTTATTCTTGCAGCTTCCGGCCTTTATTTCGTTATCTATTCAATTTTCCTCGCTGATCAGATCCAGTGGAGGACATTGATTCAATCGCTGATCCTGCTGATTATGGGGGGAGGCGGAATGAGGATCTCCCTCAAGAGAAAGCCATGAAAACACTGACCGAACATTTGACTTTCCATGTGCCCCGAAGGCGTGGTCTCTTAAACATCACTCCTGAGGTTGAAGCACTTGTGGAAAAGAGCGGCGTTAATGAGGGATTGTGTCTCGTCAACGCCATGCACATCACCGCAAGCGTGTTTATCAACGACGACGAGAGTGGATTGCATCAGGATTTTGAGGTGTTTCTGGAAGGACTTGCACCTCATGAACCCATCTCCAAGTATCTACACAACAGGACCGGCGAAGATAATGCAGATGCTCATCTGAAACGCACGATAATGGGGAGAGAAGTGGTGGTGGCTATCACTAAAGGCCGGTTGGATTTTGGCCCCTGGGAACAGATCTTCTATGGCGAGTTTGATGGACGTCGGCCAAAAAGGGTATTGGTTAAGATCATCGGCGAGTAAAATATCTGATTAAGTATTTTGCTGATCGGATTTGAGGGGGTTATTTCTTTGTTTTGATGGCGTCTTTGACCGTTTTAGTTTGGGTGGCGAGTGAATCGTCGAGTACTTGACTGATCAAGTCAAATGCCTGAATGATTTTTGAGTTGGTAATAGAGTAATAAACGTTGATCCCATCCCGGCGTGTGGTGACGATTCCCTTAGTGCGCAGGATGGCCAGATGTTGTGAGAGATTGGCCTGAGATATGCCTGTTTTCCCGACGATCTCATTGACAGTCATCTCTTTTTCTCTGAGGTTGTCCAAAATTTCCTGTCTTTTGGGGTTTGCAAGGGTTTTGCACACATCAGAATGGATTTTATAAAAATCTTTCTTATTCATTTCTCCAGCCTTCTAGCCTGAATTATTCAGGCTAGTCCATATGAGGGTAGAGCAGGGCATTGAGCAAGAATTTGTATGTGCCGTGAGATTGAGCGCGGTGCTGACACCGGAATCCGATAAGGATGATGTGTCCTTTTTTGTGTTTCACATCCACAACGGCTGCTTTTCTGGCGATCTGGTCTTCTCCCACTAGCCAACCGCTCAAAAGAATATCTTCTTTGGGATAGCTGGCGACAACTGTCCTGTCCCACTCACCCGAAGGCACACGTGTACTCATGGCAAGACTGCGGGAGAACATCGCGGCAGCCTCTGCGGGCATTCCATAGCCGATCGGGGATGATTTATCCACTTTGATCTTGAGGAGGGAGGTGGGGCAGAAGAATTTACTACGGTCGACCTTCTCCAGTGCATTGCTTACAGGAGCTGTGAAATCCTTGAAGACGAGGCCTGTGGCACTGTTCAAGGTGACAAGTATGCCGCCTTTCTCCACAAAGGTTTTGAGTGCTTCGACCCCTTCCTTACCGATACCGCCCTCGTACTCAGGAGGAATGTTCATTCCACGGAAATAGCGGGCATAGCGGCTGGTCGGACTGGGTTTTCCATTTTTGATCATGTCGGCATCTTCGTCCGCAAAGACGATCACATCGTACTTGGCTTTCAGGTCGAGCTTTTCTTTTTTGGTACCCTTAAAATCTTTGTTGTGCAGTGTGGTGAAAGGCACAGCTAGATCATCAAAAACGAACCGTGTCCAACCTTCGTCCATGTTGGATCGCCAGGACTGGTAGAGCCCGATCCGCGGATTTTTCAAGGGTGACTTCGGGATATCTTCAACGCCATCGAGTTCATACGCCTCAACGTGCCACTTCTCCAGGAGACCGGGAAGGGATTTTTGAACCTGGGGTGTGTTCTTTACGATAAAACTCCCCGTACACGCGTGCATTGTGTCGTTATGGATGTGTTCTTTGGCGCGATAGATCTCTGCTTTATCTTTAAGAAGTGCAAAAACGACCGAGTAGGAGGCATTTTTTTTGGAATCGAGGACGATATATGGCGCTGTCGCTTGAGGGGGTGTAATGGAAGGATAGGAAACTTCATCCAGTTTTGTGAGGTCTGCCTTAAAAGGATAATCGATCTGTTCGCAACGAACGCCCATTTGCAGGGGGAGCGTCCAACCGGCATTATCGTAGGGAGGAACGGGTGGACCTCCTGGGTACTGTCGAATATCAGGATATTTTTGCTTCTCGAGCAAAGCCTGTGCATATGGCCGGTAAGGTTGTGAAAGAAGGACGACAAAGGAGCCAGCTGGATAAACTTTTCCATCGGCGGTGAAGTCTATGTTGGCTTGGTGGACTTCCACTCCGCCCATCCGCAGGATGCCCAGCATTCTCAATGTCGTGGGATAATCTCTCTGTGTTTTAGGAATCACAAAAGCAAAGGGTTGTCCTTCCTCCCGCTTTTCAATGCTGTCCTTGCACATCTTGTAGAAGTTGAACAGAAAATCTTCCTTGTGGAGATAAGCTGTTTTGACAAGGCTCATGGATAGGACGAGCTCATAGTCTACGATATCTCTCAATCTCCACCAGCCGCCCGGCCAGGGATCAGGAAATTGCATCCGCTTTTCTATGTAAGAATCGGACACCTCTGTGGGATCTATATAGATTGGAGCCGCCACTCTCACGGACGCCATTTCGCTGAGAAGACCGATCGAGTTGTGGAGACAAGACGTATCGTCACACGCGCCTATCCACCATCCGGTGAAGCTTCTGTCATAGACAACCCCTGAGTAACCCTCCTTCTGCAGGTCAAAGGCCATGTTTGTTCCGCAGAGGGCTACACCTCTCCAGACAAGAGGATGTATGGTTGGTACAGGAGGATTCATGAATGGAGGCACAAAAAGGCGTGCGCCCGTGGAGCCCATCTGGTGCTCATCTATGTGGACCTGCGGGATCCAGTCCTGATAGAGAACCTTGGTTACGGCCCGAGTTTCTGGGAGGTTGAACATGAACCAATCGCGGTTGTTGTCATGGCCGGCATAGTGATGATACAGCCAGGGCATCGAACCTCCCTCATATTTTGTCCCCACATATTTCCTGAACCAATCAGTGACCATCTTATGGCCATCCGGATTGATATGGGGGGAGAGAAGAACGATCACATCTTTGAGTGCCTTATCTGCATCGAATGGCGTTTGTCCTGTAACCAAATTGTAAGCAAATTCCAGAGACATTTGGGAGGCACCGATCTCTGTTGCATGTTGAGAGCAGGTGAAGTAAAGGAACACCTTGCCATCCTTCGCCAACTGTTTGGCCTCTTCGGGATTCAGGTCTCTGGCATCGCGTAACCTTTTGGAGATACTCCTGTACTCATCGAGCCTTGCCATATTCTCTTCGGCAGTGATCACAGCCAGGATCATGGGTTTTTTCAGAACGGTTTCTCCAATAGTCAAGATTTTGATCTTCTCTGATTCCTCATCGAGGTTTTTAAAATAGGCGAGAATCTGGTCATAATCAGCAAGTTTGCGGTCTGCACCGACTTTGTGGCCGAGAAATTCCTCGGGGGAAGTCTGTGCCACTAAAAGGGAGGAAAAAAGAAAAAGGATTAGAAGACCGATGGAAAGAGTCTTTTTGCTCATGAAGTCCTCCTTTGGGTAATGTCAAAGAAGATTTTCTATCACCACGCTTACTCCAAGTCAAGCTATTTAACAATTTACTCTATTTCTATTCGACTAAACTTTGTCAATACGCTTGCGAGCATTTACAGAAGGGAAGTCTGTGGCATGACTTGGCCATTTTGTTTGATTTCTCCTGAATATCTTGTTTATCATATTGACAAATTATCCATATAAAGTTAGGATTTTCAGAGTGAAACATGAGAAAAAATAACTGGATACAAAGATCTGGCCTAATACTTGTGCTGGCATGCTTGATCTTGGCGCCTTGTGCTTTTGCTCAGCAGCAGGAACCACAGGTGGACCTGCCCGAGATTGTTAAGAAAAACAGTTTATCCGGAAAGCTGCAGATCGGCATCCACTATGGTCCCTGGACTCTCAAACCGTTTTCCAACTACTTTGAAGACGATCTCCTCCAAGAGATAAGTAGAGAGATCAGAGAACGCGTTAATAATGCCATTTTCAAAGGCATTGACTGGGGGCCTCTAGTAACCGATTATGATGATGAGCTTGTTTTCGGCACGAGTGGCTACAATTTTGGTGTTGAGATCAGGTTTTATCCTAAAGGACCAGAGGGATCTTTTAGCCTTGGTTTTTCGGTCGAGCGAACAAATATAAAGATCAAGGCGGAAGGCCCCATTAATCAATACTATATCAAGGGCGCATCCTCCACAGTTGAAGGATTAGGATATATCACAACGAGTCCTCTTACGATGAATTTGAGTTTTCGTTGGGACACAAGCCCCTCATGGAGAGTTTCCCCCTATTTTGTTACTGGTTTTGGACTGGCTACGCTGCTGGGTGAAGTGGGCTATGAATGGACCGGCAGTTATCAGTATAAGAATATAATCGAACAGACCGACGGTTCTGATATTCTAACCCTTGAAGAGGTTGAGTGGCAGATCGATGAAAATATTCCCAACATATTCTATCTTTTCCAGTTAAGTGTTGGAGTGCGTGCCCGAATAACACCTAATTTTTATATCAATGGCGAAATTGGATTTTGGAACGGCATGGTGTTTCGTGCCGGTGTCTTTTATGGATTTTAATGTTCTTTGAGTAATCCTGGGAGGCCTTGAGCTGTTCTTGATTATACAGACCGTGCTAGATGGGGAGCTAGCGGTGCCCTGTCACCTACAATCCGCTACAGTAGGGTCGAATTCCTTGCCGAGGCCGGACTTTTTCTGTTTAGTGTCCGTGTAAGTGGTGATGACGGTACGGGTCCTGCGCAAAGAATGCTCTGTAAACCCCGTCAGGACCGGAAGGTAGCAGCGGTAGCAGGGTCGTCTCTTGTGCTGCAGGTTTGCCTTGCCTGAGCTAACTGCACAGATAACGCAGGGGGAGGACTGTCAGAGCCGGGTGCACGGTCTTTTTATTTCTACGAATAATTCAAACAAGCTGTGTGTGGGCGTACTGAATCTTTTGGCGTATGGCGATGCCGTAAGGGCAGAGGCCTTCACATCGGCCACAATTCTGGCATGAGGTGGCTCTCTCCTCGGGTCTTAAGCTTTGATAATCTCTTTTGGCCCGGTCATGCTTCTCGTATCCCTCATAATACGCCAAATAGCGGAGGATCGTCGTCGTTTTAACTCCTTCCGGACAGTGCAACTCACACTCTCCACACATATGGCAGTAGTCTTTGGAATTCTCGACGACATAGCGGTAGAGGGTGCTCTGCTCCCGGGCAGACAGAGGATGATGGACCACAGCGAGGTCCTCTTCCATCTGTTCGAAGGTCAGCATTTCGGTCACGACCGAAGCAATATTTGTGTTGGAGAGGGCCCATTTTAGCATGATCTGGAAGATCGAGCTGTCTTCTGTCTTATACGTCTCAAGATTCTGCCTTTTTCCTGCGACTTTGAGCGCCTTCATGGCGATGATGCCCACATCTTTGGATTTTGCCAGAGAAATGAGCTGCCTGATTCCGCTGGTGCCCAGGTAGTCATCATAGGTCTCGATATCCTGCTCTTCATCCGTATCTTCGATGTCAAACACGTTGTATCCCAATTGAACCATGTCGTAATGGCCGCATTCGATGGCTTTTTTAACGACTTTGTGATGGTTGGAATGACAGGAGATCCCCGTAAACCTGAATTTTCCCTGTTTTCTCATTTTATCGTAGGCGGAGAGGACTCTCTCATCCGTCAGTGTCTCTTCATTGTTCACTCCATGGATGAGGAGTACATCGATATGGTCGGTTTGCAGCCTCTTTAAGCTTTCCTCCACGGATTTAAGGATCGTCTGTTCGTTCCAGTTCCTCCGGGCATGGAACTTGGTTCCCACGTAAAGCTTATCCCGCCCCATCTCCTTAAAGAGGCGGCCTATCGTTCTTTCACTGTTCCCATTCGAATAGGAATGGGATGAATCAATGTAATTGACACCACGCTCTACAGTCTGAGTGAGAATGGCCCAATCTGGAATGGGGCTTCCCCCGAGCGAGATCTCTGAGATCTGGAGGTCTGTCCGTCCCAGCCTCCTGTAAAACATCTCGCCTTTTTTTTCACGATTCGTTTGATCTTGGAATGCCAGCATCTTT
>WTAW01000213.1 GCA_013139435.1 Candidatus Aminicenantota bacterium
TGAGGAGGAATAAGTGAATATCTTTGTTTTTGTAAAAAGAGTTCCAGATACAGAATCCAAGATACGGATAAATCATGAGACGAACAGCATCGATGAAGAAGGCCTGAAATTCGTCTTGAATCCCTACGACGAGTATGCCATGGAAGAAGCACTGCGCATCCGGGAATCCAAGGGAGGCAAGATCACCGTCCTCTCGGTGGGGACAGAGGAGTCGACGGTCGTCCTGAAGAAATGCTTGGCCATGGGGGGTGATGAAGCGGTCCTCATCAAGGATGATACTCCCGAACGTTATAATGGCTTGCGGACCGCTAAGATCATCGCCCAAGCCATGAAAACCAAGTTTACAGATTATAGCTTGCTCCTTTTTGGGAAACAGGCTGTTGGTGCGGATAATGCTCAGGTTTCTGTGATGGTGGCTGCATTGCTGGGATTACCACAAGTCAACGTAGTCACCAAACTGGAGATCGAGGGAAACATGGCTGTGGCCTATCGTGAGATCGAAGGAGCCTCTGAGAAAGTGAACGCTCCCTTGCCAGTGGTTATCAGTGCCCAGAAGGGATTGAACGAACCCCGCTATGAAACGCTCAAGGGGATCATGATGGCCAAAAGGAAAGAAATCCCTGTATTGACACTCCAGGATCTCGGTTTGGATGAAAGCTCACTCGTCTCACAGTTGGAACTTGTCAAGTTGGAAAGCCCTCCCGCACGTCAAGCAGGAACGGTCATCGAGGATGAGCCGGAAACAGCGGCGAAACGAATGGTGGAGTTTTTGCACAGTGAAGCGAAAGTGGTTTGAAGGAGGAACACAATGATTCTTGTATATATAGAAGTGAGAGAGGGGAAGGTTAAGAAATCGTCTTTAGAGGTTCTTTCCGAGGCAAAGAGACGCGCCAATGAACTCGGTCAGGAGGTTTTCGCTGTTCTTGTCGGGCATGGCCTCGAATCATTGGCTCCAAAGGTCAGCCAGTACGGCGCAAAGAAGGTGATCGCTCTCGATAATCCTCTTCTGAGTTCTTATTCTCCATCTGGTTATGCCCATGTGCTGGCCGGGCTCTGCCAGGAACTGGCCCCAGAGTGTATCTTTTTTACTGCCACATCCATGGGGAAAGACCTGGCTCCGCGCCTGGCGGCTCAACTGGGAGTGAGCCTTGCTTCAGACTGTATCCAGACTACTGTCAAGGATGGCAACCTGGAAGTGAAACGTCCCATCTATGCAGGAAAGGCGTTTGCCACCTTCCGGTTTAAGTCATCCCCCATAATGGCCACCCTCAGACCGAATGTTTTTCCTTTGGGTACGCCCGTGGATGGACAGGGAGATGCGGAAAAAAGAGATGTTGCGGTTCCCGAAGACCAGGTCCGGGATCGTGTTGATGAGGTTTTGAAAGAAGAAGGCGCAGATCTCGATGTCACAGAAGCCGAGATTATCGTAGCCGGGGGGAGAGGCCTAAAAGGCTCTGAAAACTTTGACATGCTCCGAGAGTTGACAGAGATCTTGCCCCATTCTGCGGTGGGGGCATCGCGTTCTGCCGTAGACGCTGGCTGGATAGACCACCAGCATCAGGTCGGACAGACAGGAAAAACCGTCTCTCCCAATCTCTACATGGCATTCGGGATCTCTGGAGCCATTCAGCACCTGGCCGGGATGTCATCATCGAAGGTGATCGTGGCGGTGAACAAGGATGCCGAGGCACCCATTTTAAAAGTGGCTGATTTTGGTATTGTGGGCGACTTGTTCCAGGTTCTTCCTCCACTCAAAGAGGAGCTGAAGAAGGTTTTATCTGAATAGAATCCGTGATTCGGGATCCGTGATTCCTCAATAATGCCACTCAGATTTCACCATTTTTGCGGGAACCATTCTATCATTCGGGAGAATTCCCTGGGGTATGTTTGGATGTTTGGAGAACTGGTATCACAGGGACCCGGGATTGCGGATCAGAAGATCTTATAAACAGCTAGTGGGATGATCACGCTAAGGACTAGGCTCACGAGGACTTCAGACGGCGTGTGACCGACACTCTCTTCCAGTTTTTCGCCCCTCTCCCTCCCTTCGAGCAGTTTGTTGAGCGTGCGGGCCTGTCTGCCGATCTTAGGCCTCACACTGATGGCATCATACACCACATTGAGAGTGATAACGATGCTGATGATGAAATAATACGAGAATCCGGTCTCGAGATACATCCCTGTTGCGAGAGGGGCCACCCAGGATGTGTGCCCTGAAGGCATGCCCCCATCTTCCGCGAGGAACCTCTTTTCGAATTTTCCCGCCTTTTTCCATTTGATGAGCGGTTTCAGGATGTTCACTACAAGCCATGTGAAAACAATGCCGAGGATTAACTTTGTCATTTCTCTCTCCCGTAGGGGTCCTCTTCGGATTGGAAGATATCCAGGAGTACTTGATTCCTTTCAGAGCGAGTCTCTCCCACACTCGTCACGTATATCGCCGGGGCATCGACCACAGGGCACTTGTTCTCGCAGATCCCACATCCTGTGCATGTGGCCATATCCACGACTGGAGCCTGGGCTGATTTGATCGATCCGTCCGGTTGTTCGACATTGACGGTAATGAATTTTATCGCCTTCGGTGAAACGGGGCAATGTTCTTCACAGACGATGCAGGGGTTGCCGAATTTCAAGGGGATACACCGGGTCTGATCGACCCATGCTGTGCCGATCTTGAGGTTGTTTTTTTGCGGGATCGTGAGTTCCTGGATGGCGCCTGTTGGACAGACTTGAGTGCAGAGGGAACAATAGTATTCGCAGTATCCGATCTTCATGACCAGCATCGGTGTCCAGAGTCCCTCAGGGCCCGCCTCGGTCATCGTAGGTTGCAGAGCATTTGTCGGGCACACTTTCATGCATTCGCCGCACTTGACACATTTCTGCAGAAATTTTTCTTCGGGGAGCGCTCCTGGCGGACGGATGAGTTTTTCAGACGCACGGCTCCTCGCGGGTGAGATCCGGAAGAACGGGATCGCCAGGATGCCCAACAGCGAGGTCAACACTACTTTTCTGCGGGATAGGTCAATAGATTCGATACTCTCCGGCGCCGCTTTCCCCGGGAAGGAGATGGCATTGGTGGGGCAGATGGCGCTGCACGTAAAGCAATAATCGCACTCGGAGCTCTTCCACTTTTCATTGGGATAGGGGTCCGCTTGCATCTGACACTGGAGGGAACAGAGATTACAATCAATGCATTTTTCTGTGTCGATCTTGAGCTTAAGGACATTCCATCTGGAGATGACCCCGAGCAAAGCCCCCAAGGGACAGATATAACGACACCAGAATCTTTCTCTCGAGAGGTTGAGGAGAATGATCCCGACAAAGATCATGCCGATTAAAAGGCCTTGAAGGAATATGGCGTTGATGTCGAGGTTCTCGAAGAACTGCACGAGCACATCGCCGATCGTCAACAGGTTAAGTCCATAGATGACACCGATAAAACTCGATACGCTATAGCTCAAGGCGGGCATCACACTGACGACAAAAGAGCGGTAAAGGAATGAAAAAGGATCAAAAATGCCCACCAAATCAAGGGTGAACAGAGAGCTCATCAGAATAAAAATGAGAAGATAATACTTCCATACCGTGTGGTTATCTTCGAGCTTTTTAGGCCGGTGGAGCTTTGTCTTCTTGAAAACGAAAGAAAAGAATTGTTGGATAGATCCCATTGGGCACACCCATCCGCAGGCGACGCGTCCCAGGAAGAACGTCACCACGATAGTTAGGACTGCAGGAAGGAAGAGGATATAGACCGTTCGCGAGGAGATAAACGTGACGAGGGCAAGCAGGGGATCAAAGTGGAAAAATATCTCCACCCTTTTGATATAGTCCTCTCCGGGAAAGCGAGTCATGAGGAGGAGATAGAAAAAAAGTCCAAAGAAGAAAAACTGAGTGAAGATCCGGATGGCCTGTATGGCCCTGTACTTTTTAGATCGTTCTTTTTTCAATAGTCAATTTCTCCAGGTCAATCTCCCCTCGGCCCTTTTCTTTGGCAATTTGGAGAAACCGGAGCTCTTCGGGTTTGATGTCGAAAAAGGAGGCGCCCACAGCGTCGAGGGCGACATAATCAACACCGGCCGCTACAGTTTTATGGAGCTTGACATCGGACAGCCTTCCACCCTGAGGGCCATTCCTGAGGAGGATTCTGTAGCCGTCCATGACGGTGAGCACAGGCTTGAAAAAGGCAGCAAGGTCTATAATGGCGAGGTCGATATTCTGGTGGAGCTGGTTTCTGTTCCCCCCGATAGCGCCCAGCCAGTTCTTCATACCCAGGGTCAAGCGCGTCAAGCTGTGTGTTTTGGCTATCGGAACGTTAATGATCTTGTCTGTCTCGACAAAATCTGTGTAGATCTCCCATTCCTTGAGGGAATCGCCGTGGATCGGGATCTTCTTTAAGTGATGTTTGTTTGGGAGGGGAACTTTGGCCCCGGCGCTTTTTGCGGCTTTTTGTATTCCGGAGCGGACATAGGTCCTTCGTGCCGGATTGCAGGGATTGTCCATGACTTTGACTTCTTTGGCGCCTGCATCAAAACAGAGTTCGACGAGAGTTTTGACGATTTCTGGGTTCGTACAGGCGGCTTGCTCGGGTGTGCGGTCCCAGCCAATGTTAGGCTTGACGATAACTTTATCACCCTTTGAGACAAAACGCTGCATCCCCCCTAGTGCTGTTATGGCTTCTTTGGTGATCAGAGAGGGAGAGTCCCCTTGGATCAAGGCTACATCAGGAGAACCTGTGCCCTGGGCGAACACCTTGGGGTGGATGTTTAGCAGAAGACTTCCTATAGCGATATCCTTTAAAAAATCACGTCTTTTCATTGTTCTATCCTTTTCCTAGGGATTCCATATAATTTTTAATCCCACTGTAGATGCCTTGAGCGATATGCCGGCGGTACTGGGGGCTCTTGAGCCTTTCCGCTTCTTTGCTGTTGGAGAGATGGGAGATCTCAACAAGGATGGAGGGCATCTCTCCCCCGATGAGGACCCAAAAGGGTCCCCCTTTCACTCCTAAGTCCTTGACGTTTTTATAGTGATTCGAAAGGGTTTGCACAATATTGCCCTGGATGATCTCGGCGAGTTCTTTGGACTCGACGATCTTGCTGTTCTGAACGATCTTCATGATGATGTCTTTCATTTCGCTGATGTTTTTTGTCGAGGTGGCGTTCTCCTGGGCTGCGATGGCATTGACAGATGGATCCTGACTGAAATTGAGGTAGAATGTCTGCACTCCCGAGCGCTTCTTGTTCGGGAAAGAATTGGCGTGGACAGAGATGTAGATATCCGCGCGTTTCTGGTTGGCGATGACAGGACGGCTCTCGACGGGGAGGAAAATATCTGTCTCTCTGGTCAGGATCACTTCGAGGTTTTTCTGTGACTCAAGAAGCTTTTTGAGCTCCTTGCAGACGTCGAGGACGATGGCCTTTTCCTGCAATCCGTTTCTGCCTATACATCCGGGGTCTTTTCCCCCATGTCCGGGGTCTATGACGATCCTCTGGACCCCCAATCCCAGTTGACGGACCATACTGTAGCCTTCTTTGGCCGGCTTAGCAGGCTGTGGGGGTGTGGATGGCGAGGACGAGAGAGCGGCTTCCTCTGGATAGATGTCGATCACGATCCGAAACGGGTCCAGAAGATGCCAGACATGATGGCGCTTGATCTTCTTAAAGTCAAGGTCGATAGCTAATCGGACCGTGGAGTAATTCTTCTGGGCGATACGGATACGATCCATATAGCCGGCATCGAGAATGATGCTCTTCCCTTGCAATATGGGATTCAATTTGGCTTGGTAGATGTCCACATAGATCCTGTCCGGTGAAGCGAGTTGGCTGAAGTAGTATTCCCTGAGCTTGCCGATATCCACGACAATCCGAGTGAAGGAAGGGTGAGTGTGATAGCGAAGGTTGTAAACCTCGATCCGAGAGTCAGGTTGTCCGAAAAGAGATAACCCCAGGAGTAAAACAAGCGAAACTGTGGTAAAGAGTGGGGCGCGTCGTTTCATCTGTATTGTGCCTATACTCTATGAATTCTATATAATCTCTGTACTCCTGTCAACGAAGCCTCGCCATCTGCCCTCGTGTCAAAATGTCGAAGTGATAACTATAATGAATTCCCTTTTTTTAGTCAATTTCTTAAAAAATAAAGGAAGTCTTTTCTTTTTCAGAACCCTCTGATAAAATTCGGTTATGAACATGGTCTTGGTTCTCGATTTTGGCTCGCAGTACACGCAGCTAATCGCAAGAAAAATAAGGGAATTAGGTGTTTTTTCGGAGATCGTTCCCTATGATTTTTCTCTTGCGAGAATAAAGAAAAAAGCACCGGGCGCGATTGTCCTGTCTGGAGGGCCCCAGAGTGTGTATGAGGAGGGTGCGTCCCTCATTTCTGCAGACATATTCCGTCTGGACATTCCTGTCCTTGGCATCTGTTATGGGCTCCAGCTCATGGCACACCTCTTGGGAGGGAAAGTGGCGCCATCCCAACGCAAAGAATATGGTTTTGCCTCGCTCGAGGTGATTCAGAGAGGCGGTCTCCTTCGAGGAGTCAGGAATAGAAGCCAGGTTTGGATGAGCCATGGCGATAAAGTGGGGACTCTTCCCCCGGGATTTATCACCTCGGGCGTGACGGCCAATTGTGATAGTGCTGTTGTCGAGAACAGGGAAGAAGCTCTCTTCGGCGTTCAGTTCCATCCCGAAGTCATCCACACCAAACAGGGGAAAAAAGTCCTATCCAATTTTCTCTTTGATCTCTCGGGTTTTCAACAGGATTGGACCATAGAATCCTTTATCGAGAGTAAAATCAATGAGATCCGTGATCAGGTGGGAGTCAAAAAGGTGGTGTGCGGCCTGAGCGGAGGAGTGGATTCTCTGGTAACATCTCTGCTCGTTCACCGTGCGGTCGGGGATAATCTTCACTGTATTTTTGTAAACAATGGCCTCTTAAGGAAGGGGCAGTATCATGAATTGATGGCCAGTTTACGCACAAAATTTTCCCTGAATGTCATCGGTGTCGATGCGTCCGAGATTTTTTTAAAACGGCTGCAAAGAGTCACTTCTCCTGAGCGGAAGCGTAAGATCATCGGCACCGTTTTTATCGAGATTTTTGAGAGAGAGGCAAAAAAGCTGGGTGCTGTTGAGTTTCTTGCACAGGGAACCATATACCCGGATGTGATCGAGAGTAATCCTGTTAAAGGTCCTTCCTCGAGCATCAAATCTCATCACAATGTCGGGGGTCTCCCCAAAGGGTTGAAATTCAAACTCGTGGAGCCTCTTAGAGAACTTTTTAAGGATGAAGTGCGTGCCCTCGGTAAAGAGTTGGGTGTCGATCCAGATTTTATCCGCCAACATCCCTTCCCGGGCCCCGGACTCGCTGTCAGGGTTGTCGGGGAGGTCACGGATGAGAGGTTGAGAATAGCAAGGGAGGCGGATGCCATTCTTCTCGAAGAGATCCAGAAGGAATGCCTGTATGATCAATTGTGGCAAGCGTTTGCCATTTTGCTGCCCGTCAGATCAGTGGGTGTCATGGGGGACCGCCGGACTTACCAGAGAGTAGTTGTCATCCGTCTTGTGCAGAGCGTAGATGGGATGACGGCGGACTGGTTTCCCGCAGACTCACGCCTTCTCTCGCGCATTTCTAACCGGATTGTCAATGAGATCGATGGAATCAACCGGGTTCTCTATGACATCACATCGAAGCCTCCTGGCACGATCGAGTGGGAATAATAATGTTTGGAAGATAATAATGGAAGCGACGTTCATTCACCTGCACATTCACTCCGAATACAGCATCCTCGATGGGGCGCTGAAAACGGAAGATCTAGTGGAAGCGGCCTATAACAACAAGATGCCCGCAGTTGCACTCACGGATCATGGGAATATTTTTGGGGCTGTCAATTTCTTCAGGCAGGCCAACGCCAGACAGATCAAGCCCATATTGGGATGTGAGATTTATATGGCCCCCCGCAGCCGGTTCGAGAAAAAGGCTGAAAAAGCGGGCCCGATCCACCACCATTTAGTTCTCCTTGTCAAGGATGAGAAGGGATACCGAAACCTCTGTGAGCTCGTCACCAAAGCTTATCTTGAGGGATTCTATTACAGGCCTCGTATCGATAAAGAGCTTTTGGCCAGGCACAGCGAAGGACTCATCGGCCTCTCCGGATGTCTGAAGGGAGAGGTGAGCTCTTATCTAACAATGGGCCTTGAGGATAAGGCTGTAGAGGCAGCCCTCGAGTATTCCGCTCTCTTTGCGGAGGGAGATTTTTACATCGAGATCCAAGATCATGGCCTCCCCCCTCAGAGAGAAACGAATCCCCAGCTCATCCAGCTGGCCCATAAACTGAATCTCCCGTTGATCGCCACCAACGATGTCCATTACGCAAGACGCGAAGATGCAGAAAGCCACGACCTCCTCCTCTGTATCCAGACTAACAAGAAAGTGACGGACTTGGAGCGGATACGTTTCGGGTCCGACGAATTCTACTTTAAGTCAAGCGAAGAAATGATGGAGCTGTTCAAGGATGTCCCAGAGGCGATCCACAACACGACAAAGATCGCTGCTCGGTGCGATTTTGATTTTTCGTCCAAAGGATATTTCCTCCCTCAATTCAAACCTCCTGAGGGAACCTCATTGAGCGAGTATTTTGAATCGGTCGCCAGAGAAGGATTCCAGGCTCAGGTGGATAGGATCCATCACAGGATCGACAACGAGGAGCTTCCGAGCCTTAAAGAGTATGAAACTCGTCTCGAAAAGGAGATCAGGCTGGTCCGGGAGATGGGATTTGAAGGGTACTTTCTCATCGTCTGGGACCTCATCCGGGAAGCGAAAGCGAAAAATATTCCCGTAGGTCCAGGTCGAGGATCAGCCGCCGGGAGTCTCTTAGCCTTCAGTTTGGGCATTACGGATATCGATCCACTGGAATATGATCTTCTTTTTGAGAGGTTTTTGAATCCGGAGAGGATCAGTCTTCCGGATATCGATATCGATTTTTGCGGGAGACGGCGGGATGAGGTCATCTCCTATGTGACGAACAAGTACGGGCGGGACAGCGTTTGTCAGATCATTACATTTGGGACCATGGCGGCTCGACAGGTGGTGAGAGATGTGGGGCGGGCTCTTGAAGTGCCTCTTCCCGAGGTCGACCGGATTGCTAAGATGATCCCTCCTTTTGGCCCGGATGCCACGATCGGGGGGGCTTTGAAAAATATTCCCCAGCTGAGGGAATTGAGAGACCAGAAGCCTAAGATCGCGAACCTTCTTGCCGTTGCTCAGAGGCTGGAGGGGCAGGTCAGGCATCCGTCGATCCATGCTGCCGGAATCGTCATCGCGCCGAAGCCTCTTGTCGAGTTTATGCCCCTTTATCAATCGGTCAAAGGTGAGATAACCACACAGTTCCCAATGCAGGACATCGAGGCCATCGGGCTCCTCAAGATGGATCTATTGGGATTGCGGAACCTGACCGTTATCCAGGATACGGTGGAACTGGTGGCGGAGGATTTGGGAGAACAGCTTGATGTCAAAGATATCCCCCTGGATGATGAAAAAACCTTTCACCTGTTCCAGGCCGGGAATACCGACGGAGTTTTCCAGTTTGAAAGTCAGGGAATGAAGGATCTGCTCAGAAATTTCAAGCCGGAGAGCTACCGCGATCTTATCGCCTTGAATGCCCTGTACAGACCGGGTCCGCTTAAAAGCGGCATGACCGATGAGTTTATAAAATGCAAGAATCATCCCGAGCGGATTAAATATGAGTTTCCGGAATTAAAGCCCATCCTCGAGGAAACCCAAGGACTGATTGTCTATCAAGAACAGGTCATGCGGATCGCCACGGAGATTGCAGGTTTTTCGATGGCTGAGGCCGACATTCTACGTAAAGCCATGGGAAAGAAGAAGCCCGCGGTGATGAAGGCCCAAAAACAACGCTTTGTCGGGGGGGCAAAAGAAAAGGGGATTAGCCATGCAAAGGCCGTCAAGATATTCGAGCAGATTAAATACTTTGCAGGTTATGGGTTCAACAAATCACACAGCGCGGCCTATGCGTACCTGGCATATCGCACCGCCTACTTGAAATCGCATTATCCGGTCTATTTTCTGGCCGCTCTTTTGACTTCCGAAGCAGAGAGAGGTGTGACCTCACAGGTCGTTAAATATATCAACGAATGCAAGGAGATGGGGATCAAGGTTCTCCCTCCAGACATCAACAAGAGCGGCGTAAATTTTACCGTTGAAGGGGAGGGGATCCGTTTTGGGCTTGCCGCCATCAAAAACGTGGGAGAAGGGGCCATTCGGGACTTGATCAGGGTGAGAGATCAGAATGGGGAGTTTCAATCGCCTTTTGACATCTTCCGCGGTGACAGTCCCAAATTTGTCAACAGGAAAGTTCTCGAGAGTCTGATCAAAGCAGGGGCATTCGATTCTTTGGGCTGGAAAAGATCCCAGCTCTTCCATCTCATCGATAAGATGATTGAGTATAGCCATGAATTCCAGAAAGCTAGGGCCTCCAAGCAGAGCCTTCTTTTCGGTGCGGGTCAGATCGAACCACCACCCATCCCACCAGAGATCCGAGAGATGGGCGAATGGGATGAATCCCTTTTACTCTCCTATGAAAAGGATGCTCTCGGATTCTACATCACCGGGCATCCTCTGGCTCAATACAGCAAGAGCCTGAGTCGGCTCGTGTCTTGCCCCATCAGTAAGTTCGATGAAGAAAAAGCTTTCAACACAGAAGTATCTGTTGCTGGAGTCATCACGTCCTTGAAATCAATAAAAACCAGGAGAGACGAAAGGATGGCCACCTTTATCCTGGAAGATCTGAGCGGCCGCATCGAGGTTGTGGTTTTCCCTGACTGTTACACCAAGTATTTTGATCGTTTGAGCGAGGATCAGCTCGTGTGGGTGAAGGGAAAGTTTCTTGGCGAGGGGGAAAGCCGAAGGATCCATCTTCTCCAGATCATGTCTCTCTCTGATGCCCTTGAAAAACAGGCCAAGAGGATGTATCTGCGGATCTTCCTACCGGGGATCGAGGAATCGATTTTCGAAGAATTAAAGTCCATCCTGGAAAAACACCGCGGCCATTGTCCTGTCTTTTTTGAACTGGAAACGCCTCATTCCTACCGTATGGTCGTCCAGTCTGTGGACATCGATGGGGTGTCCCCTTCGGAAGAGCTCAGCAGGACTATCGAAGAATTGCTCGGCGAACAATCCGTCTACATAGAATACTGATCCGTGTGTTTCGTCTGATTTGTTTTTTCTGTCAGGCCTGCGGGGCGTCAAGCAATTTTTTGCTTTCTTCGGGCATGTCTTTTTGCTATTTTATACACGTGCGAAATCTGAGAGTTAAACAATTTTCGAGGCCAAACTCCGATGCCATATAAGCTTCTTGTTGCACACAGCAGTCCTTCTGTCCTAAAAGCCATTCAGCTGGCATTTGCTGAGCCTGAGTTTGAGATCTATCCCTTTAAGAACGGCGTTGAGGTCATGCAAGAACTCAACCAGATCGCTCCGGATGCCATTCTTATCAGCCTGTCCCTCCATCAGGAAAATGGTTTTGAGATCGGCCGGCATTTGAAGGAACAGGAAAAATTTAAGCAGATCCCGCTTATCCTGTTTTATGGAGCGTTCGAGACAGTCCATGAGGAGAATACAGCGGGAATTGTCTATGACGAGCTGGTTCAGGAGCCCTTCGATTCAGAAAAACTCGTCCAAACTACCATCGAGCTTATAGAGAGGAGGAGGGGCCCACAGACATTACCCGAAGAGCCGGATTTAGATAGCGATCCTCTTGATGGAGAACGGATCTGGCTGGATGATGAGGTCAAGGAATTTGTCCGGAAAGAGATCTACGATGCCGAAAGGGAATTAGAGAAGAGAATTCGCGTCCGTGTCCTTGCTGAACTGAAGAATTTTCTAAGCAAGAAATAATATACAGAGGGTATATATCCGTAGAGGAGATAGAGGATGCTTTTAGCCATTGATATAGGGAATACCAACATCGAAGTGGGTCTCTTCCGGGGTAAAGAGTTGTATAAACACTGGAAGATCAAATCTGAGAGGGGAAAGACCTGTGATGAATACAAGATCACTCTTCTGAGTCTTTTTTCCCATTCCGGGATTGAAATTTCAGCGGTCAAGTCTGTCATTCTTTCCAGTGTTGTTCCCCCACTGACTCCTGTCTTCAAGGATTTAAGCCGGGCGGTGTTTCATTCCAATCCTTTAGTTGTAGGGCCGGGCTTAAAGACCGGCATGCCGATCCTGTACGAAAATCCCCAGGATGTGGGTGCGGACAGGATCGCCGCCTCGATCGCTGCCCATGAGAGATACGGAGGCCCGACGATCGTCGTGGATTTTGGAACGGCGACGACGTTCGATGCCGTTTCTGCCAAGGGAGAATATTTGGGTGGAGCCATCGCTCCCGGCATTCAGATCGCAGCGGAAGCTCTTTCCCTGAAAACAGCAAAACTGCCAAGGATCGAGATCGCAAAATCTAAGAGAGCCATCGGACGGACCACTGTGGGAAGCATGCAATCGGGATTGTACTTTGGTTACATCGGCCTTGTTACAAACATTATTAAAGCCATCAAAGAGGAGCTCGGTGGAGATGGTGCCGTTGTGGCGACAGGGGGACTTTCTACCCTCATTTGCAGTGAGATCGAGGGAATATCCCTTCAGGCTCCCTTTCTTGTCTTAGAAGGACTCAGGATCATCCACGAGAGGAATGTCGGCTGATCGAGGCTGTCTGGCAGCGGGGTTAAAAAATCCATGGCGAAAAAAGATCGGTTGGATAGACGCAGCGGGTACTACCAGACGATAGGGAAGTTTTTTATCGATTTACGCGGGGCTCCGTTTTTCTTGTCCTCCAAGGAACTTGCCATCATCAGCCAATGGGAGGAGATGGATATTCCGCTACGGATTGTCCTGGAGGGGATAAAGGAGAGTTTTGAGCGGCCCGGATACAGACCGGGGAAGCGTCGCAAACCATACACGCTCGATTATTGCCACTCTTCTATTTTGCGGGCTTTCGAGCAGTACGAAGAAAGGCGGGTTGGACAAAATAAAGTGGAGGCCTTTGGGGGAGAAAAAGGGAGGGAAACAAAGATCCTTGTTGAAGTCGAGAAATTTCTTGAAGATATTCCGGAGGGACTTCGCACCCTGAGACCTATCTATTTAAGACTCCATACTCAGCTGTCTGGAGGGAAGGCCACCGAAGAAGACCTTGATAAGGCCGAAGAGACCATTGAACGACTGATAGAGGAGAGCCTCTCCGCGGAGCAGGTCAAAACGATCACCGCAGAGATCCTTGCCGAATTTGGGATGAATAACGGTCCAAAGTTCGATCAGATCTTCAGGATCAAGGCGTTGAAGGCCAAGCGGGAAAAGCACAAGATCCCTCATGTCTCTCCTTTCTACTACTGAGGACTCTAACTTTTATGCGTAAGCAAGTCTTCTCTCTTCTCGCAAAGAACAAACAGGGGATGACGATCCCAAAGATCGTGCGTGCCCTTCATCTTAAACCTGGCGCAAGGACGCTACTGGAAAAGAGTCTGAAAGAGCTCGAGAATCATGGCGCCATCCTCAGGGCAAAAAACAGGTATTTCGTTCGTCAGCGCTCAAGCCTCGTCCGGGCAAGGCTCATATCTGTCCATCCAGGCTACGGATTTGCCAAGCCCGAGGATAACTTGCTCGAGGATATCTTTATCCCCGCCCGTCATGCTGGTGGGGCGATCCAAGGCGATCTTGTGGAGGTCTTTTATAAGGAAAAGGGGCGCAAAGGGAAAAATGAAGGGCGTGTTATCAGGATCCTGGAGAGAGGACAGAAGGCAATGATGGCCACTGTTAAAGAACAGAATGGGAAGCTCTTTATCGTTCCCTACGATTCTCCTTCTCCGGAGGAGTACCCCCTGACCAGGGCAGAGAGCCAGGCTCTTCAGGATGGCCAGATCGTGAAGGTTGACAGGAATACTCTTGCCATCATAGACATTCTCGGTTTCCCCGATGACGAAGGCGTCGACACCCAGGTTGTCATCGAAAGGTTTGGGCTGGCCTCTGATTTTTCAGAGAGAGCTCTGGCCCTGGCACGACAGATTCCTGTGGATATCGGTCCGGGGGATGTTGAGGGGAGGACAGATTACAGGAATTGGGTAACCGTTACGATAGATGGTCCAGATGCGCAAGACTTTGATGATGCGGTGAGCATCATGGCTACAGACAAAGGGAATTATTTGCTGGGAGTTCACATAGCGGATGTTTCCCACTACATCCAGGAGGGAACCCCCCTGGATGAGGAAGCATTCCGCAGAGGCACAAGCGTTTATTTCCCGGGCCGAACGCTTCCCATGCTGCCGGAAAAGATCTCAAATCACATCTGCAGCCTCAGGCCTAAAGAAGACAAACTCACCGTCTCTGTTTTGCTCGAGATCGATCGTGGTGGCACTGTTTTGCGGTCTTCCTTTCATCCGTCACTCATTCGAACACAGGAGCGAATGACTTATGATTCAATCTACGGAATTCTTGAGGGAGATAGCAGCGAAAAACGCAGATTCGCTGACCTTGTCCCGGATCTGCATCTCATGCGCGACCTGGCACACGCACTGAGGGAAAAAAGGCAAAATGCCGGGAGCCTGGATTTTGACCTTTTGGAGCCCGAGTTGGTGTATGAGGAGGGAAAGCTCCGCTCTGTCGTCCCTATCGAGAGGAACGATGCCCACCGCCTGATCGAAGAGTTTATGGTCGCGGCGAATGAAGCCGTAGCGTCTTTTCTCCTCGAGAAAGAGGTCCCGTTGATCCTTCGCGTCCACCCTCCTCCTGCTGCAGATGATCTGAGAAGACTGAAGGAGATTTTATCTCATTTTGGCATTCTCCTTCCCGACTCCAGGAATTTAAGAGCCAAGGATCTGCAGTCCGCTTTGGATCAAGCCGAGGAAACACCCGAAAAACACTTCGTGGCCTCACAAGTGCTCAGGAGTCTCAGGTGGGCGATCTATTCAGACGAGAACCAAGGCCATTTCGGGCTTGCAAAAAAAGAGTACACCCATTTTACTTCACCGATACGCCGGTATCCTGATCTGGTCATACATCGGATCTTGAAGAGGATTCTCTTGGGGGAGAGGATCAAATATTTACCCCTGGATTCTATAGCTCTGCACTGTTCTGAGCAGGAGCGAAAAGCCGACAAGGCAGAAAGGGAGCTGATGGAGTGGCGCATCTACCGCTACATGAAGACTAAGCTCGGGGATGAGTTTGATGGGATCATCATTGATATTTCGCGTGCGGGTCTGGTCGTGGAGTTAAAGGATTTTTTTGTAAGCGGGCTGGTCCCTTTTGCCGACCTCCCCGGAGACTATTTTTATAAACGCTTGGAGAGGATCTTGGTGGGAAGTCGCACGGGTCATACATTCACATTAGGAAAAAGGATCCAAGTTGTTCTTGCCTCTGTGGACCCTTTTTACAGGAGAATTATCCTGTCTCTTCCATAAATCTTAAATGTTTAGAGTGGCAAACAATCATTAAAAAATGAGGATTTTATCCTGGATTCTGGGTTCTGATTTTTGTATTCTTAGGAATGAAGTATCCGATTCTTACGGACCCGTTGCTCAACTATGTGTATTTGAATGGAAACAAGGAGAAAAAAGGAAGATCAGATGAAAGGATCTGATTTTGACGCACTGGTGGATTCTTGGCCCTCTCCAACGCAGAGCGTGATCAAGAGATTTTTGGTCATCAAGGGCCAAGAAATCTCTGCGTCCGTATATCTTTATGAAGAGGCCAAAGGAGAGGGTCTCCCAGGTCAGCATTTTGTTCACATTCATACCGCCCAGCCGCTATCTTTGACTTGGAAAGATTCCTTTGAGATTTTGGATCGGAAGACCGGGGCAGCTCTTTTTAAGGGAAGGGTTCTCTATCCTTTCAAGCGAGAGATCAAACAGAAGGACATCAAGAAAAGGTTGGAGTTGCTGCGGGAGCTTTCGGGTGATGAGAAAGAGATGGTATTGGCTAAGACGAGGTCACAAGGTGTCAAAGGGCTTGTGGAGAAAGACTTGGCCGAATTCTCCTCCTTGAACAAAGACACCCTTCTCAAACTTAGCAGACAGTTAGAAGGAGAGGGAAAAATCCGAATCCTTTCCTTTTCCCCCATTTTTCTTCTCTCGCAAGATAGCTTTGATTTTCTCTGCACGAGGATTCTCGCCTATCTTTCCGAGTTCCATGAAAAACACCCTGAAGACTTCGG
>WTAW01000029.1 GCA_013139435.1 Candidatus Aminicenantota bacterium
GCATCTTGAATGCCTGCCCTTGCGCGCCTTATCGTGTTGGCTACCGCTTCAAGAGCATGGTCCTGCCCCACCACTCTCTTTTTCAAGTTCTCTTCCATCTTGATGAGCTTTTCCACTTCGCCTTCCAACATTTTCGTGACAGGGATGCCTGTCCATTTTGAGATTACTTCCGCCACATCCTCCTCGTCCACCTCCTCTTTAAGCATTTTTTGCTCTTTTTGAATTTCTGCAAGTTGGCCAGAGACTTTATCCAGCTCCTTTTGCGTTTCGATAAGTTTTCCATACCGGATCTCAGCCACCTTGCCGAGATCTCCCTGCCTTTCTGCGGTCTGTTCTTCCATCTTTAATGCGTCGATCTTCTCCTTAAGTTTGTTCATATCCTCGATCAGTTTCTTTTCCGCCTGCCACCGGACTTTGAGGGCATCACTCTGTTCTTTCAGCTCAGCCAATTCTTTGTTCAAACTTTCCAGTTTTTCTTTTGCACTCTTGTCCTTCTCTTTTTTCAAGGCTTGCTTTTCGATCTCGATCTGGATGATGCGTCGTTCCAGCTCATCAATTTCCTCGGGCATGCTGTCGATCTCGATCCGGATGCGGGATGCAGCTTCATCTATGAGATCGATCGCTTTATCGGGCAGATAGCGGTCTGCGATATACCGGTTGGATAGAGTTGCCGCAGCCACCAGCGCAGAGTCTTTGATATCCACTCCATGATGGATTTCGTATTTCTCTTTCAATCCTCGCAAGATGGAGATGGTTTCTTCAACAGAGGGTTCTCCGACGTATATCTGCTGGAATCTTCTTTCGAGAGCTGCATCCTTTTCGATGTATTTTTTGTATTCATTTAAAGTGGTCGCACCGATACAGCGTAACTCCCCCCGAGCCAATGGAGGTTTGAGCATATTGGAGGCATCGACAGCGCCTTCTGCGGCACCGGCACCGATGATGGTGTGGAGCTCATCGATAAAAAGAATGATCTCTCCCTCAGCCTCCTTGACCTCTTTGAGGACGGCTTTGAGACGGTCTTCAAATTCTCCACGAAACTTCGCCCCTGCGATCAATGCACCGATGTCAAGAGCAACTACCTTTTTGTCCTTGATCGAAAGGGGAACATCGCCATTGGCGATACGCTGGGCCAAACCTTCGACAACGGCTGTCTTGCCCACACCGGCTTCCCCTATCAAAACAGGATTGTTTTTGGTCCGGCGCGAAAGGATTTGGATGACACGTCTGATCTCTTCCTCTCGCCCGATGACCGGATCCATCTTTCCCTGCCTAGCCAGTTCTGTTATATCACAGGCATACTTCTCCAAAACTTGGTATTTTCCCTCTGGTTGCGGGTCGGTCACCCGTTGACTTCCTCTGATGTTCATCAACGCTTTGAGAAGAACATCTTCAGTCACTCCGTTTGCTTTGAGGATCCGACCGGCATCACTGGTTCCTTCTTTGAGGAGTGCAAGAAACAGATGTTCGGTCGAAATATAGTCATCTTTCAGCTTATGAGCTTCTTTCTGAGCCGCGTTCATGATCTGACGCAGGGAGGGAGACAGGTAAACCTCCCCCCCACCTTCAACCTTAGGCATCTTGGCCAACACGCCTTTCAACTCCTCAATAATTTTTTGGGGGCTGATCCCGATCTTTGCCAGAATAGAATTTACAATATTCTCTTCCTGCTCGAGGAAAGCAAAAAGAAGATGTTCGGGCCTTATTTCTTGGTGTCCCAGTTCTTCAGCTTTCTGTTGGGCCTGCTGAAAAGCTTCCTGGGACAAAACAGTGTATTTATCCCATTTCATTGATCCCTTCTCCTCTTTTCAGAATGGATTTGAATGCACACAAGCAAACACTCGTTTGTCTTTAACACAAGGAAGATATTATATCCAATTTCAAACCTCCCAGGCTACAGGGATAGATTCACTTATTCTTCTCTATTTTTGAGTTTGTCTTTGAGTTTATCGAGTAGGTTGAGGGCTTCGAGCGGAGTCAAAACATTCAGGTCACACTTTGCGATCTCTTCTCTGAGGTCCTCCAATGTTTCTCTTTCTCGATCTTCTTGAAAGAGAAACAACTGGGATTTGTTCTTTCGGGCTGAAGAATGATATGCGATCTTGGGCACGCCCGCATCATCCAGTTCTTTTTTCTCGAGATTGAAGAGGATCTCTTTGGCTCTTTCGATCACCAGGCGAGGAATTCCCGCAAGCTTAGCCACATGGATGCCATAGCTTTGGTCTGAAGGTCCCGGTACGATCTTTCTCAGAAAAATGATCTCGTCCTTCCACTCTTTAACAGAGACATGGTAGTTTTTTATCCGCCCGAGTGTGAGAGCGAGCTCGGTCAATTCGTGGTAATGGGTCGCAAAAAGGGTCTTAGCGCGAGAGGTTTCATTCTCATGGAGATATTCGGCTATCGCCCAAGCAATACTCAAGCCGTCAAAAGTGCTCGTTCCTCTCCCTATTTCGTCCAACAGGATCAAACTCTGCGAAGTGGCATTGTTAAGGATGTTAGCGGCTTCGAGCATCTCTACCATAAAAGTCGATTGTCCGACAGTCAAAAAATCCATGGCCCCGATGCGCGTGAAGATCCTGTCGACAATACCGATCTCTGCCTCTTCGGCTGGAACGAAAGAACCCATTTGGGCGAGGATACAGATTAAGGCCACTTGTCTCAAATAGGTGGATTTCCCACCCATATTCGGGCCCGTGACGATAAGTATCTGGTCTTCATCCCTGTTCAAATACACATCGTTGGGGACAAAAGGTTCTTCATTTGTCTCCTCTATCACAGGATGGCGGCCCCCCAAAATCTTAATGGCCTCGTTGGAGTTTACAGCAGGACGCGTATAATTCCTCTGTGATGCCAGCTCACCCAATGAGGACAGCACATCGAGAGTGGCAATATCCAAAGCCATTTTCTGGAGTCTCGCGGCTTCTGCAGCGATTTTTCCTCTGATCTCAAGGAAGAGTTGGTACTCCAACTCTCCGATACGCTCTTCTGCATTGAGAACCTTGTCTTCATATTCCTTGAGCTCTGGAGTGATGAATCGCTCGGAATTGATCAGTGTCTGTTTTCGAATATAGTCTGAAGGAACCATAGAAAGATTCGGTTTGGTCACATCTATGTAGTATCCAAAAACTTTGTTATAGCGGATCTTGAGGGAAGAGATTCCCGTCCTTTCCCTTTCCTTCCTCTCAAGCTGAGCGATGAACGTTTTTCCGGAGTGGCTGATCTTTCTCAATTCATCCAACTCGGAGTTATAGCCTTCCTCGATAATACCGCCATCCGTGACCGCATACGCCGGATCTTCCTTGATGGACCTCTCTACGAACTCGACGAGGTCTTGAGCGTTATCCCATTCGTCAAGGATCCCCTTAAGTCTACGTGAAGAAAACGACCCGAGGATCTTTTGAATTTGTGGCAAAAGGATCAGAGATTTGTGCAATGCGATGAGATCGCGAGCATTGGCTACACCTAAAGAGATCTTTCCGGTCAGTCGCTCCAAATCATAGATCTCTTTAAGAGTATCTCGCAATTCATGCCTTTCGATCGTAGACCCCAGCAGTTCTGCGACGGATTCAAGCCGAAGCTCAATAGCGGTTTTATCTCTCAGAGGTTGGAGGAGCCAGGACCTGAGGAGCCGTGCGCCCATCGATGTCCCAGTGAAGTCCAGAATATCCAGCAGGGAACCGGTACGTTTACCATCTCTGAGGTTTTTGACAAGTTCCAGATTTTTGATAGTCGATGTGTCCAAAACCATATGTTGATGAGGTTGGACGTAAGCCATCCTGTGGATGAGCATGAGAGAATCTTTGCGGAGTTTTTTCAGGTAGTATAGCAGCGCACCCGCTGCTGAAACAGCAAAATGCTTATCCTCAAGACCGTACCCTTCTAAAGATTTCACCTGGAACTGTTCCATCAGGATGTTTCTGGCTTGAGCATAATCATAAAACCAATCCTCCTGTGGGCTTTTCATTATGGTCCCGAGATTGTTGTGCATAAGAATGTCGTCAACCTCGGATTCCTGGCTTTGCGGAAATATGATCTCTTTTGGAGAGAACCGGAATAGATCGTCGGCCAGGATTCTATGGGTTTGGGGATCACTCTGCGCTGTCTTCAGTTGCCCCGAGACCAAATCGATGGTAGCCAGCCCCCATGATCCCTCCTCAAAGACTAGACTGGAAACAAACGTGTTTTCCCTATCCTCATTAATATCCAGCTCGATGGCCGTTCCCGGAGTTAAGACCTTTACTACATCTCTCTTGACCACTCCTTTGGCATGCTTGGCATCTTCCACCTGTTCGCATATAGCGACCTTAAATCCGTGTTTGAGAAGCTTTGTGAGATATGATTCTGCCGCATGGTGGGGAATCCCGCACATGGGAACTTTTTGTCGCGCGGTAAGGGCAATTTCCAGAACGGGAGATGCTTTTTTTGCATCGTCATAGAACATCTCATAAAAGTCACCCAGACGGAAAAAAAGCAGAGAATCCGGGAACTTCCGCTTGAGGCTGAGATACTGCTCCATCATCGGAGTGAGAGATTTTTTTGTCAACATCGCCTTACCAAATATACTCGGCACTTTCTCTTTTTTCAAGCTCAACTCGGTTCCCTGTGACAAAATCCTGTTGGAAGCATTTCTGAATCCGTGATCGTATGAACACAAGTTGCGTTATTGAGTGTCCCAATTGTGTGGTGGAGAAAACCGTGAGAAGGGCTGGACGGGCATGGTATTTTTCTTTGTAGGGTTCGTTCCCCGAACGGACCGTTTTGGAAACGGTCCCTACATGAGCCACACTGCTTTCCCGTTGTTCGTTTTCGATATCATATAATCTGATCACTCGTATTGACATCAACACGGATTTGGAAATACTAAAAAACGCGTTTTACGTTTTGTGTGAGATGTTTTAATATTGTATGGACATGCATTCCCACTTGAAGACTGCTCTACGAGTGATCATGATCGTTGCCGTATTTCTGCTACTCTTTCTTTTCAGAGTGAAGAACGACATGATCGATTTCCAGGTAAATTACGAGGCAGGAAAACGACTTCGGTTGGCAGAAACGCCCTACAGGTTTGAAGATGGACACTACATGTTCAAGTACCTCCCCTCCTCCGCTTTTCTCTATCTCCCTCTCTCTTATCTGCCTCTTGGCCTGGCTAAAGGCAGCTGGTACTTCTTCATCATCTTTTGCTCCCTGGCTCTCATCCGTCTCTCTTTTCTACTAGTCCCTTCGACAACAGCAAAATCCAAATGGCTGATTGTTATTCCTCCCCTTATCCTTATCAAATACTTCTTGAGAGAGATCGATCTGGGTCAAATCAACACCGTAGTGACATTGATCCTCCTTATCATGATCTGGTATCTGGATCGCCAAAGAAATGAGAGATCGCACACGGATGATATCTATACGGGACTTTTGTGGGGTCTAGCCGTCACACTCAAACCCTATGCTCTGATATTTCTCCCCTATTTCCTCCTCAAGGGCAAATGGAGGACTCTTTTGAGCGGCATGTGTACTTTGGGTATAGCCATCCTCATCCCCTCTCTATACTACGGACTGAAGGGAAACTTTATCGTCCTCAATGAATGGATTTCAACACTCTCTCAATCGACGCCTACGTTACTCACAACCTGGGATAACATCTCTATCATCGCATTCTTTAACAAGTGGACGGGTGATCCCAAGCTTTCTTTAGCTCTCACTGTGATTTTCCTCTCTGTCCTCGCCCTATTGGTTTTGTTCCTTATGATTTTAGGAAAAAGAGTGGAGAAAGCCACAGTCCTTGAGTGTTCGGTTCTTCTCATTCTCATCCCATTGGCATCCCCTCTGGGCTGGGATTATAATCTCCTCATGTCCATCCTGGGCATAATGATCGTTGTCCACTATTTTTCGTTTTACACAAAAATCTGGAGGATCTTCCTCGTTTGCAATTTTCTCGTCATTTTTTTCTCCGTCTACGACATTATGGGTAAAGACCTGTACTCAACCTTTATGTCGTTGTCCCTGACCACCCTCAATTTCCTCGTGCTGGTCGGCTATCTCGCCTACCTCCGGTTTAAAAAGATATGTTGAGTTTTCCGTAGAAAAATACAATATACGAAAAGCTTCCCAAATCCGTGATGACATGAATGTATATTGCGTCATTGAGTGTTCCAATTGTATGGTGGAGAAAACCGTGTGAACAAACAGATGAGTTAGGTTGACAGGGGAAAAACAAAAAAAGTAAAATGGGGGACAGAACTTAAAAGGACTTCATAAATTTTCTTCAAAAGTATGGACTCGAAACACGCCTCCAATGGATTTCAGAGCAATCCACGCGGGTATA
>WTAW01000180.1 GCA_013139435.1 Candidatus Aminicenantota bacterium
CTACCAGCTCTATCCTCTTTTTGTGGTGTTGTATGCCGTGAGTCTTTTCAAAATGGCCCAGATCCTCATTGAGCTTTTAACGATGTCGTATGCGCGGAAAAAAGCGGCCGCTTTTTCCGCCGCCGCAAGTGTTCTTTTTGTGATCCTTCTCTTTCTGACTGCCGAGGGCGTGGGTGTGGGAAAGGTGAAGACAATCGTGAATCGACAGTATAAGGATCCTATCCGAACGGATATCATATATCGATCAGGGAGACATCAGCACTATGACCACAGAGGGCCGGGTGAGTATGTCCGCCACTTTCTCGAAGAGGATGACCTGGTTGTAGCCATCCATGTAGTCTTTCAGCACATCTATGCAGGACGCGTAGATTATTGGCTGTGGTCCGGAGGGCCCGGGACTTGGGATGCATGGGAGGAAACGGCGGAGGGATGGAAAGATTTTTATATCGGAGCCAAGTGGATCAACAATCTTAAGGATCTTAGACGAGTACTGGAGGAAAATCCTAAAAAGAAAGTCTGGGTTATCGCATCTCCTTCCATTCTCCGAAGAGACCACATCAAGGAGAACATCGCTCAGTTCATCAAGTCCGATCCAGAGAGGCGTGTCTTCAGAGGAAAAGACGGAATGTCAGAGGTCTATCTGTGGAATGAAACGGTTCAAAAACTGACCGGCCCGGCTCACACCATGGAGGGAGAATGGCTTCCCGTCCTTTTCGGAAAAACAACATACGAGGATGAGGCTTCAAAAGGGTGTGCTTTATTTGTTCCCAAAGAGGAGGATGGAGGCAGACTCTGCTATTACACAACAGAACAGGCCTTTTTGCCCGGACGTTATTCGATCTCTTTTCGTTTAAAAGCGCAAGATTTCGATAGGGGGGAGGATCGACTACTTGGTGTTGCACTTTTAAAAGGGCCAAAGGGCGATCAATTGGCATCCTATATTGTGAATGGAGACATGATCGAAAAAGGAGCAGGCTACCAGCATTATAGCTTCAGGTATTATCAGAGCCAGGAGAGCCATCTGTACCTGAAGTTTTTATTCACGGGTCGAGGAAATGTGTGGCTCGATTATGTGGATATCGAACCTGTGGTCGAGTCGCTGACAGATAAAATACCTTAGGATATAAAACTTTTCAATTTGAAAGATAAGGGTAAAAACTTTCCGAGAGATGACAGAACAGACAAAGAACAAAAGGAGGGTGGGATGAAAGATGATTTTCGAGGGAGTGTACAGAAGGAGCTCATCGAAAAAAGGGGATCTTTTTTTTCAAAGTATTCCACCCTTTTTATTGGAAAGAAAGGATTTTTCTCATTTCTCAGGTATGAGTGTGTGACCCTGCTCTTTTCTGGGATGCCCGGCGCGCTGGGGTTTTTTCTGCGTAAGATCTTCTATCCGAGCTTGTTCAAGCGGGTGGGGAAAGGGGTGATCTTTGGACGGAACGTCACTGTGCGCCATCCGAAAAAGATCACGATCGGCGAAAACACCTCCATCGATGACAATGTGGTACTGGATGCTAAAGGGGAGGCAAACGAAGGGATCGCAATCGGCGCAAATGTCTACATCGGCCGGAACACCATTCTGAGTTGTAAGGAGGGGTCGATCTATCTGGAGGATTACTGCAACATATCCGCCAACTGTATGCTCCTCTCAGAGACAGAGATCCGGTTGGGGCAGTACTGTTTCTTGGCCGGGCAGTGCTATCTTGTGGCCGGGGGAAATCATGCATTCGATGATACGTCCGTTCCGATTATGTTCCAACCCTCCTATTCCAAGGGGGGGATAGCCATCGGTGAGGATGTGTGGTTGGGAGCGGGTGTCATCGTTCTGGATGGAGCCAACGTAGGCAAGGGAACCGTAGTGGGTGCAGGAGCGGTGGTGACCGAGCCTCTTCCAGAGTACTGTATTGCGGTGGGAAGCCCCGCCAAAAAGCTCAAAGACCGAAAGATTACCGTCTGATTCAGGGCAAATTGTCAAGCCTTGCGCTTGTGGGTTTTTTCTTCCAGTTCCTGGATGACGACCGAACAGGCCATGTTACCCACGACGTTAACGCAGGTTCGGACCATATCGAGCAGCCTCTCCACTCCCAGTATAAGAGCGATCCCCTCGAGAGGGATACCTAACTGTTTCAGGACTAATGCTAAAGCTATGATCCCGGCCATCGGAACACCGGCGGCGCCGATAGAGGCCATGACAGCCATGAGCACGATCATGACTTGGCCGGTCAAGCCCAGGTTGATCCCATAGATCTGGGCGATGAAGACCGCAGAGACACCCTGATAGAGCGCGGTGCCGTCCATGTTCACAGTCGATCCTAAGGGAATCACAAAGCTGGAATACTCTCGCTTGACGCCGATATGCTCTACGCTCTCCATGGCGACAGGGAGCGTGGCCATTGAGCTGGAAGTGCTGAAAGCGATGATGATGGCTTCTTTGGCAGCCCTGAAAAAAATCAAAGGGTTCATTCTGCCGAGCAAACTGACCGACAAGCTGTTGAAGGTGATTCCATAGAGGATGAGGCCGCCGATAACGACAATGCAGTATTTAAGCAGGGTGAAAAGGATATCCACTCCAAAGCGGCCGATAACCGATGCACTCAAGGCCAACACGCCGTAGGGAGCGATTTTCATGACGATGTGGACCACTTGAATGAAGATGTCGTTGAGGGCATCCAGCATCTTGACCAGGAATCCGGATTTCTCCTTGGGGATGAGCGTAAGGACTATGCCAAAAAGGATGGCCATAAAAATGATCTGAAGCATGTTGCCATCGATGAACGCTTTGACGGGATTCGATGGCACGATATTGACCAGGATCTCGATTATAGAAGGTTTTTCTTCCATGCGTTTGATTCCATCTTGAGCTCTGGTCTCGTAGTTTTCCAGGAGCTGGGCTTGGACATTATCGGGCAAACCCTCACCGGGTTTGACGACATTGGCCAGGGAGAGGCCCACACAGATGGCAATAATTGTTGTGATGACGAAATAGACGGATGTTTTGGCACCGATGCGGCCCAATTTTTTTATGTCTCCGAGACTGGCCGTTCCCAACATCAATGAGACAAAAACCAGGGGGACGACGATCATAGTGATCAGGTTGAGGAAGACCGTGCCCACGGGTTCGATGACGAGAACCTTTTCTCTGAACACGAGTCCGGCAAAAATCCCCAGGACGAGTCCGATGAATATCTTGGTGTGGAGTTTGATTTTCATGGATACCGTCCGTTCACTGTGCTAATGCTTCCGGGCCTTGAATATAAAATTAGATGTGCTGTCGAATCGGCCGGAGGCAGGAAGAAATTTTTCTATGGTGAATCCCTTCTCTTCCAGAAAGTCTTTGACCTCTTCCGGATAGTAGTGATGTCTTATCGGGACAAAATACCAATCCATAATGAGCTCTTCCAGTTTTTCACCCTTTCGGGATTTTTCTCTTTTTTTAAAAAAGAAGACAACGGGAGCGAGACATACAGCAAGGACTTTGGAGAGGAATTTCCACGATTTCTTGGGGGTCCGGATCAGAGTCTTGCGGATGATTTCATGGAGGAAAGTGATTTTCGTTTTGGTATACACTGCAAGGAGTATGGATCCCTCTTTTTTCAACACTCTGATCAGTTCTCCGATGGCGCCGAAAGGGTTTGTGGTGTGATGGACAGTGCCCCAGGCCCAAACGATGTCAAAACTCTCATCTGGAAAGGGAAGGTTCAACATGTCTTCTTTTTGGAAATGCGCTGTTTCAAGATTAAATTTGTCC
>WTAW01000440.1 GCA_013139435.1 Candidatus Aminicenantota bacterium
GGCAGAGGACTTGGCTGAATGTTCTGCTGTTTGTGATCACTGTCGTGTGCTGTTTCTTGGTGGGATTGACCTGGAGCATCAACTATGTGTATGCCGATGATATTGTGAATGGTTCTTTCGGCTCCATCGGCCTTGAGGATTTTATGAATCCGGATGTCATTGTGTTGAGTATGTTGTACGCGGTGGTTTTGATCGCGATCTTGCTGGCCCATGAGATGGGGCACTATCTGACGTGCCGGTTTTATGGGATCAATGCCACTCTCCCGTATTTTATTCCGTTTCCGCCGCCGAGTCCGATCGGGACGATGGGGGCGTTTATTAAAATCCGGTCTCCCATCACGCGCAAGCAGCAGCTTTTCGACGTGGGGGTGGCAGGGCCGTTGGCCGGGTTTGTGTTGGCGCTGCCGGCATTGGTGTATGGGCTTTCGCTGTCGAAAGCGGTTCCTCATATTCCGGAAGAGGGGAGTATTATTTTTGGTGAGCCGCTTCTGTTTAAATTATTGAGCGACTCGATGTTTAGGGGAGCCCCCGAGAATTTTGATCTGATCCTCCATCCGGTGGCATTTGCAGGATGGGTGGGCGCATTGGTGACTGCACTCAACCTGTTTCCGATCGGCCAATTGGATGGGGGGCATGTGGTCTATGCCTTGTTTGGGAAGCGATCGAAGAAATTTGCCAGGCCAGTCCTTGTCATATTTATAGTGATGGGCGTGTTTTTCTGGATAGGGTGGTTCGTCTGGGCGATCCTGATTAGGTTTATCGGACTGAAACATCCGCATATCTGGGATGAGGAAGTGCCGATATCGTTGGGAAGGCGATGGATCGCTGTTTTGGTCGTTTTGATATTTATATTCTCGTTCATACCCGACCCGATCAAGGGGGGAAGCCTGCTCGATATGGTGAGTGGAACGGGCGTTTTAGGACGGTGAACAGGGGTAAAATCGCGCGCAAAAGTTTTTCACAGAATCTGTGGAAAACTTGTTGAAAATGGGCGGGATTTTCAGCTGAATATTAGAAATTTCTGGTACATACGACAGATTGCACAAAATTTGGGCACCATATGTAAGTTATTTATTATGAGCAACATACAGAATTTATTGAAAACAAATAACTTACAGCGATCGTGAATTTCGAAAAGGGGACAGTTCTATTTTTTGTAGGGTCCGTTCCCCGAACGGACCGTTTGGGAAACGGTCCCTACATCTCACAGAAAAGTGAATTTCGAAAAGGGGACAGTCCCCTTTTTCCAGAGGTAATTAGAAATCCTCTCCCCATTTTTATAGGGACGGTTCCATTTATTTAAAGGGATATTTATAGGGACGGTTCCATTTATGCCGGGATCGTTTCCAATCGGTTCGTTTTTCCGATTGGTAAAAATGTTTGCGGTTATATAACATGGATTATTAACGAACCGCGGTTGCTGCAGTGGTAGGTCGGGTCGGGGCGAGGCATCGGCCCATGAAGCTGTATTATTATACCGCGAGCCGACCCAACCTAACCCGGGACGTAACGAAGCAGATGCAGTAAGATCGGTTCGCCCGAAGGGTAAAAAACGTCGATGAATATAAAAAGATTCTTCTTGAAAAGATTTTTCAACAATGTCAGGATAAATTCCTGACATTGTTGAAGTTAAAAAAGCATAGACGTTTTTTATGAATAGTCCAGGTTAAGGACTTGAAATATGATAGTGCCCAAATGGATAAACAGTTTATCGATATAGAAAGAGAATTCAACATTCTCAGTCGAAAATTCAGACGGAAAAAAATCTCTGAACGCGAATACAAGGATAGGCTACGAAAGCTCCGCCTCAAAGATCTCGATGGAAAGTGCTGGACCATTGGGGCACGAACGGGCAAGTGGTATTATTTTGACGGGAAAAAGTGGATCGAATCCCAACCTCCCTCGATTCAGGAAGGAAAAGCGATCTGCATCTATTGCGGATATGAAAACGACATCACGACATTGACATGCGAGTACTGTGGGGGGAATCTGGGCGAAAAGATCCATGTTTGTCCGGAATGCAATACGAAACTGGATGATCCCTATGAGGATTGTCCAACGTGTTCAGGCGAGACAAAGGCCTTCGAAACCATCGGCGAGGTCAAGGAAGTCAGTTTCGAGAACGATCTGCCCTTCGAGGATGAGAACAGTCCGAGTCATATCATTCGTGCGGTAAGCCCGTTTTCGTTTTTTCTTTTTGCGGGAATTTTTGGGCTTTTCTTGGGATTGATTTTCGGAGTTTTTGTGGGTACGACTCCTTTTTTCTCGGGAATGGTCAAGCTTTTTCCTCTTTTTCTACAGGAAATGCAGGGCAAGCTTCTTGGAGGAGTAGTTTTCGGGCTCCTTGGAGGTGTGTTTGGGTTTGTGATTATTGCCGGGATTGGATTTCTGAAGGCTTTGATCATCAACGGCATTCTGCTCTTTGTCGGCGGCATCAAAATCCGTCTGGATAAGATTTAGCCTGAACTATTCATAAAAAATGTACCTGGTACCTTTTTGTGTCACTTTTTATTTGTCGTCAGTGTGTTTCTGGAGGATATTCAAAGCATAAGCGATCTGTCCGACAGAAATGGATTCATCATTGGGGGAATATATGATAGGCCGGAGAGTTTTAAATCCCTTCTGATCGAGAAGATGTTTGGTGGTTGTCAGCAGCCTCCTGTTGAGGAAGACGCCGCCGGTTAAAGCGACTGTATCTATGCAGTGTTCCCGTCGCGCTCTTTCGGAAACTTTGAGAATCACCCGCGCCAGTGTGTTGTGAAATTTTGCAGAAATTTGGGGCACAGGAACTCCTTGGTTCAGATCCTCTAAGATTGCTTTTATCGTGAGGCTGAATGAGACCTGGAAAGGTGACAGTTCCTTTTTCTGTGAGATGTAGGGACCGTTTCCCAAACGGTCCGTTCGGGGAACGGGCCCTTCAGTATTCCTTGGTTCATTATTATCGAGAAAAGGTACCAGTCCCCTTTTTTGATTACCCCTGGAAAAAGGTGACAGTCCCCTTTTTTCATCATTTAAGATAACAAACCTGTAGCTTTTTCGAATCCCTTTCTCGGCCGCTGATTCGAGCCTCATGGGGGCCTCTGCTTCGAACTCCATCTCCTTGGGCGCCAGCCCCAAAAGGAACGACACGGCGTCGAACAACCGCCCGCAGCTCGATGCCATCGGACTGTTGATGCCCCGCTCGATCATCTCTAACACGGCATTTCTCTTCCTCGTGCTTACCTTTTTGAGGCTCTTTGAGGCCTCGATCCGCGCGCTTAACGTTTTTTTCGCTCGGGTCCCCTCACCACTCCTGTCTGTACTCCTTCCAACGCTTTTCCCAACGCTCCTCCCACCACTTCTCTCAAAACTTCTCCCACCAAAAGTCTCATACAGATAGGCCAACTCCATCCGCCATGGTTGTTTCGCCGCCAAATCTCCCCCTGGGAGCGGTATATGTTTGAAATGTCCTAACCTCTGGTAATTTTCATAATCCGCCAAAAGAAATTCCGCTCCCCAAGCGGTGCCGTCCTCGCCATATCCATACCCATCCAAGGAGACGCCCAAAACCATCTCACCCGGAGGAATCCTGTGTTCCAACAAAGCCGCTAACACATGTGCATAATGATGCTGGACCTGGATGTGTCGCAATCCCAATTTTTTGGCATATCGTGTCGTGTGATAATCTGGATGAAGGTCCGACACCACAACCTGTGGTTTCAATTCAAACAGCCGCTTGAGATGTGCGATGGTCTCCTCAAAATATTGGAAATTCTTGTAATCATCCAGATCTCCCAGGAATTGGCTCGTCACAACATATCCATTCTTGTAGATGGATATGGTATCTTTGAGTTCCCCCCCGAGAGCCAGCACATGATGGGGCGATTCAAGCGCCGCCGGAACCTGCTGCGGATAGGGCACATACCCGCGTGCACGCCGCAAAAATAGGGGCTCGCCCCTGACAACCTTCATGACCGAATCGTCTGCCCTCATGTGGATGGACCTGTCGTGTGTCAGGATATAATCACAGAGAGCTTCGATCCCTTCTTCGACATCCTTCATGATAGGGGAGTCCTTTTTATTCGAGCTCGTGGCCACAATGAGGGGGATCTTTTCGAGCAGGAGATGATGAAGCGGCGTGTAAGGGAGCATGAATCCCATCTCCCTGAGGTGGGGTGCGATCCCTCGAATGCCTCTCTTTGATTTCTCAAGGAGAACGATCGGACGCCTGACGGATAGGAGTTGGGCTTCTTCTGCGGCATTGACGACGGCGTATTTTTTGATAATGCTGAGATCCCTCGCCATCAGCGCCAGGGGTTTGGTCTTACGCTCCTTGATCTGTCTCAACCGCGCAACAGCATCAAAATTGAAAGGATCACAGACTAGATGGAATCCTCCCAATCCCTTAATAGCAAGGATCTTTCCTTTCTTGATGAGGGAGGCGGACTTCGGGACGCCCCCTTTGATCTCCTTATGGGTCTTGGCATTGATGAGGGAGATGTGTGGCCCACACACCGGGCACGCGATGGGTTGCGCATGGTATCTTCGGTCGAGAGGATTTTCGTATTCTTTGCGGCAATCTTCACACATGATGAAGTCTCTCATTGTTGTCCTGTCCCTGTCGTATGGGAGATTCTCAACGATCGTGTAGCGGGGGCCGCAGTCTGTGCAATTGATAAACGGATAAAGGTGTCGCCTGTCCGGAGGGGCCATCATTTCCTCTTTGCAGTTCTCACAGATGGAGATGTCCGGAGATATAAAGACAAAACTTTTGCCCGCTTTGGTTTTTTTGATGACAAAATCTCTACAGTTGTGGAATTTGGATGATGAGGCGATTTGGATGTCTTCCACTTGGGCGAGAGGGGGTTTGTCTCTTTCGAATGCGGTGAAAAATTCCTTGAAATCCGTTTTGTCTTTGGATTCGAGATGGATCTCCACGCCACGGCCGATGTTTTTGACCCAGCCGGTGTAACCGAGATCTTTGGCGATTCGGTAGACGAAGGGGCGGAATCCAACGCCTTGGACAACACCGAACACCACGACGTCTATCGCTTTGAATAAATACATCCGCAGTAATCCTGCCTGTAAATCTTGTGCTGTTTGCTGAGATCGACGCTTTTTTTAAATCCATCCTTCTTCTTAAAGTCGGCCTCGAAAAAGTCGATGCCGTATCGCTTTGCAAACATCCGGCCTATGCGGTTCATGACCTTTGACTTTTTCCAGGGACTCAGACTCATCACTGTAGTGAACACATCGAATCCACCATCCGCCGCCATTTGAGCGGTCCGTTCAAGCCTCATGGCATAGCAAACATCGCATCTTCGACCTTTTTCCGGTTCGTCCTTGAATTTTTCGGTCAGGTCAAACCAGTTTTCAGGGTCATATTCATCTTCGATCAGATCAAAGCCGAGAGTTTGCGCAACCTTTTGGGTTTCCTCGAGTCTGAGCCGATATTCTTCCTCCGGGTGGATGTTAGGATTGCAGAAAAAGCCGCTCACATCATAGTCCTCCTTTAGCAGGTCCATGACATAGAGGGCATCTGGAGCACAACATACATGCACCAACATCCGTCGCTTTTTCATGACTTCCTATTCTAATGAAATTAAAAGGGACTGTCACCTTTTCTTGGGCTTGACAAACCAAATCGAAAAAATCAGAATATTGGGAACGTTGGATCAGTTGTCATGACAAAAATATTTTTCGGTCTATTTTCCCAACAGGCAGACATTACAGCCGTAAAAGACGGTCTGCCATACTGGACGTTTTGGCTGCTCATCAGTTTTATCTTCCTTCTCCTTGCGTTCATTTTCCTCAGAGATAAAGAACTGCGCCGGAAGATGGACGATTTCTTTTTCCGGACGAGAAAGAAGCTGATCAAGTATCGGCATCAAAGGCGAATGACACGGGAGAATAGGAAAAAAGATCGTCTGATCATGGAGCTTGGCCAAAAGGCCTGGGAAAGACGGATCGAAATCACAAACGGGAAAAAAGTCTTCCGCGAGCTCCAATACCTCGAGGAGAAAAATGTAAAGCTCGTAAAGGAAACTGATGATATAAAGACCAAGCTATCTTTTTTAAATACGAGCCTCGATGAGAACACAAAGAAGATCGATGCTCGTTTAAGCGAAAAAGAGGAAGAGAAATCTCCACATGTTGAGAAACTCCTTGAATTCAAAGGTGAAGAAAAGGAGATTGAAACAGAGGTTGCAGAAAAACAGAAGGAATTAGTGAGAATGACAAAAGACATCAATTCCACCAAAAAGGAACTCCACGACGTCGAAGAAGACGGTTTGGAATGGGACGACGAGAAGAAGGCCGAAGTCAAGAGTATCCAGGAGAAACTCGACCATAAGGAAGAAGATAAGGAGAAGCTCGACCAAAAGATCAAAGTGCTCGTAGAAAAGAAAGAGGACTTTGAGGATCAAAGAAAAGAACATGAGAAGCTCATTGAAGGGATAGAGAAGGAGATCACTAAGATCGAGCACGATAAAAAGCATCAGACCAGGGAATATCAGAAAGAGATCAAAGAGTGGGAGAAAAACCAGGGTAAGGTCAGTGATAAGATCCAGAAGGTTGTAAAAGAACGAGAGCCTCTATTTGAAAGTTATGGCGTCCTTGTCGAGAAGGAGAGGGGAAGCGATAGGGAGCTCGAGGTGTTTTATTCCCAGATAGATAGAGTGACGGCGCGGATCAAAGAGATCGAGAAACAGATCGAAGCCCTCGACTAGAAAAGGGGACAGGTACCTTTTTATGTAGGGATCGTTTCCCAAACGGTCCGATACATCGGTCAGTCTGGGGAGCTGACCCTACATTAAACCTTATTTATTCTCGATCGCCCATTCGATGACGTAGAGCATGGCGGGGATGTTTTCGCGGACGATCGAAGGGATCTCTTCCTCCGGATTGTAGAAGCCGCCCTGCTGCTGATCCACGGGTGGAAGCTCCATCGTGAACGCAGGAATCCCATAAACTCCCAACGCCCAATCTGTGGCGCCCCCATTGGTCAGATAGAGCTGGTTCCCTGCCTGGCCGTACCCATAAACGCGGCCGTTCACTCTCTCCATCCGCGCCGCCATCTCACTCGCCATCTCCTCGAGCAAAGCGTCCATTTCCGATGGTTCATTGGTGTATCCCCACGGGTAGATGATCACCTGGGAGTAGTTATGGTAGTTGATAGAAACCTGAAAATCTCTCTGCGCAAAGAGATCTCTAATGGCCTGCGTTTCGGGCTCGGAGAAGGGAGCTGGGCCTCGATACACATAAGAGGATGAGATCGCGCTCGACCCCTCATTGTCGTTGCCCCACATGAAATCATAGTTTCTGTTGGGATCGACTCCATACGTGCGGTTATCGTTATCGCGCATGTTCTTGCGCCAATACCTGTAGAAATGGATGGTGTACTCTAACCCATCAGGATTAAGGAGGGGCACGATCCACACTTCGGCCTGATCCACAAGATCGCGGATGTGAGGGTCGGTGGCATAATTTTCGGCGAGGTGTTTGGCCACATAGAGAGGGACCTCCACCGATATCCATTCTCTGGCGTGGTGACAGCCGGTGATAAGGACTTCCGCCTCTCCCTCCTCATCGGCCTGGACATTGTCGCTGATTTTGATGGCATAGAGATTGCGCATCTCGAGGCTATTTCCGATGATATGGACCTGGACCAGGTTGGGGTAGGATCGTTCGAGGGCATAGACCTCCGACTCGACCTCTCTGTATGAATGGAAAGCTCCATTGATAGTGGTCTGAGCGGAAATGGATTCTAGACCTTTGTGCAGGCGATTGCCGGGTTCGTTATCGTTATTCGATTCGTTTTTGTTATCGGGTTCGTTATCGTCATTAGAATAAAGGATCTCGGCATCCTTAAGCTTACGGATATCATCGGGCGAGGCGACGATCCAAATTTTGCCCTGCCAATCCATCAATATGTCAAGCCACATTGTCTTGAGTTTTGCGACATTTTCGGGGGTCTTTTCCACCCAGACGATTGTATTCAACCAATGATTTTGTGCCATGAGTGATGGGCCAAGCACGAGCACAAAAAAACACAACAAAAAAATGGCGATTTTTGCTTTGGTCATCTTTCTGTCCTTCACACTGAAAAGAGCTCTTCTCTCGAAAATGTAGAGATCGTTTCCCAAACGTTCCGCTCGGGGAGCTGACCCTACACATTCAAAAAAGGGGACTGTCACCTTTTTGCTTCACCTCTGGAAAAAGGGGACTGTCCCCTTTTCTGTCTTCATTTTATATCCTGTAACTCAGGCTGAGGACGACTTTTTGTGCGTTGAGGCTGTCGCCTGATCCGTACTCCTTCCCGAACATCCCGGACAAATCCACAGCAAATCGCCCCACACGAAAACCCGTCCCCACAGAGAGATAAAGATAATAGATGTTTGGATCCTTCATCGGCTGCGGATCGTAATTGAATCCAATCCTCAAGGGGAAGCGCCACTCCTTACCGAAGAGTTGAAAATCGCCCCAATACTCAGCCCCGGCGCTCACTTTGACGATATCCCTAAAATCGCGGTCCAGCTCTTCCTCATAATACGTCACCGCATAGCTCGACCAATCAAAGTAGGTCAAATCACTGGCCACAATAATCCTCTCCGAAAGCTTATAATTTGCACCCACCCCGATCACCAATGGTTGCTTATAGGTGTTGTCCTTCGCCTCGGCTTCCGTCCGTATCTCCACATAGCGCGACTCATACCGGATCAGGCTTTCGCTCACTGCTTTTTTCGTGTAGGGCGTGCGGAACATGGCCGCCACCGTCACTCTATCCGACACGTCATAGACGACGCCCCCATTGACATAAAATCCGGAATAGTCGCTCGAATCCTTGTCCTCCTGTGTGACCTCAGAGACGTAATAGCGCTCATCCACCGATTTCTCGAGGTTGCCTTTTATGAAATTGGCTCCAATCCCAGCAGAAAACCGCTCATTTATTTTGTAAGCCAGGGCAAAATTGATGGTTCGCAGAGCTCCATCTTGATCGAAATCCAACGTATGGTAAAGCTGCCCTTCGTACTTGCTCTCCACACGCACTCCTGGGCGGTAATAGTATTCCAACAGCCCAAAGCTAAGCGCTAAGGTGAAGTTTTTGTACCGCACAGACGCCCCTGCATAATCCAGTGCGATGATGCCAATATCCATAGCCCCCGTCGAAGTGATGGCGCCCGTGTTGATGAGCGAATACTTGAGGCAAGTCGCCCTCACAAAAGACCCGTTCAAACTCGCCGTAAATTTGGGAAGCCTGCTGAGGAGCGCAGGATTTGTCAGAGCCACTGAACTGTCTCTGGCAAGAGTGAACTGAGTTTCCCCCAATCCAACGGCAGGGGCTGTCAGGACGCCGATGTTGTTCCAGGTTCTGACGGAAGCTTCATCCACGTATTGGCCGATTTTCACCTGAGTCCATCCAGAGGACGGAAGGAGGAGGATGACGATGAGGACGAGGAGAATACATGTGGAAAAGGCCCAAAAAACCGCAGGCGGGGCGGACTTCATTTTGTTTTGCATGACTGCTAATTTTAGCTCGCTTTCCCTGTTATTGCAAATTCCGGGCAAGTGTGCTATTAAGTATGGCTTTGGAGCAGTCATGGCGAAGCAAGCGAAAAAAGGGAACAAACTGAATAAAAATAAGCGGAAGATCAAGATCGTTGGAATCGGCTCCTACACACCCGAAAAAATACTGACCAACGCCGACCTCGAAAAGATGGTCGACACATCGGATGAATGGATCGTGACGCGGACCGGGATCAAAGAGCGGAGGATCGCTGCGGATGATCAGGCCTCGTCGGATCTGGGGATCGAGGCGGGCCGGTTGGCGCTGGAGAATGCAGGGCTGACGGTTGATGATATCGACTTGATATTGGTGGCCACGAATACGACGGATACGCCTTTTCCATCGACCGCGTGTTGGATCCAAAAAGGATTGAAGGCCGGCCACGTCCCGGCGTTTGATGTGACGGCAGGGTGTACGGGATTCATTTACGCAATGATCATTGCGGAGAGCTTGATCTTGAGCGGGACGAATAAACGAATTCTATTGCTCGCTCCTGAAACGTTGTCGAAGGTGACAGACTGGAAGAATCGAAACACGTGCATTTTATTCGGTGATGGGGCCGGGGCTGTGGTGCTCGAAGAAAGTTCCGATGATTCGGGGATGCTTTCATCCTTTTGGGGCGCCGATGGAAATCTGGCAGATCTTCTTTTGCAACCGGGGGGAGGGTCGCGCATACCGGCCACACATGAGATGTTGGATCAGGACCTTCAATATCTCCATATGAAAGGCAACGAAGTTTTTAAGCATGCGGTCAAGCGCATGGGGGAGGCAGCGATTGAGTCGCTGAAGGATGCCGGCCTCACAACAGAAGATGTGGATTATTTGAT
>WTAW01000066.1 GCA_013139435.1 Candidatus Aminicenantota bacterium
TAATAATTTTAACTTTCGAGACCTGACCACACCCATGCAACCCATATTGATCAAAATCGATCCCGGGCGTTACAACTACATTTTGGCCCGCATCAACAGCAACACGACCGCTGGATCCATCGATTACCTGAAAACTGTGTGGGAAGAGTTTCAGTTCGAACAGCCCTTTGAGTTCACATTTTTGGTTGATGACATGAACAGGGTTTACAGACGAGTGGAGAATTTCGCCGCCGTTGCACGGTATGGAACTTTTTTTGCAATTTTCATCGCCTGTTTGGGACTTTTCGGATTGGCATCCTTCACCGTAGAAAAACGGACGAAAGAAATCGGCATCCGGAAGGTCTTGGGGGCAACAGTGCCCGGACTTGTCAGATTGATCAGCAAGGAATTCCTAACACTCGTTCTTTTAGCCAATATTATTGCCTGGCCTGTAGCTTATTATGCCATGAAAGTGTGGCTACAGAACTTCGCATATCGTACCTCCATTGAGTTCTGGACCTTTCTTATGGCTGCGGGCCTGGCATTTTTTATAGCACTGCTCACCGTCAGCTACCAGGCGATTAAGACTGCTTTAGCCAATCCGGTAAAGTCCATTCGTTATGAGTAAAAGTTAAAATTTGGCATCAGAGGACCAATGCTTAGAAATTACATTAAAATCACTCTAAGAACCATAAAACGCCATAAGGCTTACTCATTCATTAATATCGCCGGTCTCGCAATCGGTATGGCCTGTTGCATCCTGATTGTCAATTATATCGTCTACGAGAGCAGCTACGACCGCTTTCATGAAAATTCCGACAGGATCTATCGCATCAATACGATCCTCGAATTTGGTGGTCGTGGCAGCAAACTCGCCTCCACTAACCATCCTATCGGTGACTATCTTGAGGACAACTATTCCGAAGTTATAAATTCGGCAAAGTTTCGCCGGTATATGTACGATCAAACACTGGTGGAATTCGAGGAAAAAAAGTTCTTTGAAAACAGGATCTATTACGCACAAAATTCTGTTTTTGATGTCTTTACCTTTCCCATGATAATCGGTAACCCAAAAACAGCCCTCATCGTCCCTCATTCCGTTGTTCTCACAGAGAGCTATGCAAAAAAATACTTCGGTGAGGAAGATCCCATAGGAAAAATTCTCCGGCTAGATAACAGAGAGGATTACAAAGTAACAGGAGTGATCAGAGATATTCCCGGGAATACACATTTCCCCATTAATATGCTGCTGTCTTTCGAATCCTTTTATGTGAGTAATCCCAGGCTAAAAGGAAATTGGCTGGGTGATTTCGAAATCCACACATTTGTCCTTCTCAAAGAGGACTATGATTACAAAGAACTCGAGAAAAAACTTCCTGCCATTGTCGAAAAAAACCTAGGAAACATTCTGAAGGCCGTAGGGGGAAAAGTGGAGTACTCGATCCAGCTACTTACGGATATTCACCTCCATTCGGACTTGCTGAATGAGCCTTCCGGTCAGAGTGATATCGCTTACATCTACGCATTCTCTGCCATCGCTCTCTTTATACTCCTCATCGCCTGCATAAACTTCATGAATCTCTCGACAGCCCGTTCAGCCAAACGTGCGCAAGAGGTGGGAATGCGGAAAGTTCTCGGTGCCGACAAAAAAAAATTGGTCTATCAATTTCTCGGAGAATCCCTTATCCTCAGCTCATTCGCCTTCATTATCGCCACTGGCCTTGCAGAGCTGGCCCTTCCCATGATCAGATCCCTCACTGCGCTGGAGCTAAGTATCTTCTTCACAGATATCCCTATATTTGTTGTCGTATCCGTAGGGTTTGTGTTTATTGTGGGGATTATCGCGGGAAGCTATCCAGCATTCTTTCTATCTGCCTTTAAACCTGTAAGCGTGTTGAAAGGAGGCGTAAGAACAGGGCCAGCAAATTTCCGCATTCGCAGCATTCTCGTTGTCTTCCAATTTTCCGTCTCGGTTTTCCTCATCATAGGTACGATTGTTGTTTTCAATCAGATCAGCTACATGAAAAACAGGAATCTCGGCTTCGATAAAGAGAATATCGTTTATATCCAGATATTGGATGACTCGATCCAGTATTCAACCGAAGCCATTAAAAGAGAGCTGGTGAAGATTCCCGGAGTTGTTCGTGCGTCGGCGACTTCACATATTCCCAGCCACGGAGCCACGCACAACGCATTTGTCCCTGAAGGTTTCTCCCTTGAGGAATCTCAAATGATGGGGAGGATCAGCGGGGATTTTGATTTCCTCGAGACTTTTGGCATTGAATTGATTGCAGGAAGAAACTTTTCCCCTGAATTTTCTACGGATATCAAGGAGTCCATCCTTATCAATGAAACAGCCGCAAAAAAAATAGGATGGGATGACCCCATAGGGAAGAGAATCTCTGAGTTGCTTGAAAAAGCAACCCCGAGAACTGTCGTTGGCGTAGTTAAGGATTTTCACACCAATTCTTTGCACAACCCCCTAGAATCAGTTCTCATAAATTATGATCCCGACGACTATAGTTATATTGCGGTGCGGCTCAGTCCAGAGAATATTCCGAGGACCATGGAACTATTGGGGAAAAAATGGAAAGAATTGGACCCGACCGGTATGTTTGACTATACATTCCTCGACGCTAGCCTCATTGCACTCTACCGCACAGAAGAAAGGCTGGGTAAGATTTTCACCTATTTCAGCATTCTGGCCATATTCATCGCCTGCCTTGGCTTGTTTGGTTTGGCATCCTTCACAGCAGAACAGAAGACAAAGGAGATCGGAATCAGGAAGGTTCTTGGGGCACCTGTTTCTGGAATCGTTTTGCTTTTGTCGAAGGAATTCACAAAATGGGTCATAGCAGCGAATATCTTTTCCTGGCCCATCGCCTACTTTGTGATGAACAAATGGCTGCAGAATTTTGCGTATCGCACTCCCATCGGGCTTTGGTCGTTTTTTCTTGCTGCAGCCATGGCAATAATGATAGCTTTGATCACTATCTTCTATCAGTCCCTGAGGGCGGCTTTGGCCAATCCCATAGATTCTCTCCGGTATGAATAATTTCCTTTGAGACTGTTCAATTACGCACACCTGATGTCCCATGAACGAACATCAAGAAATCCACATTGAATTCTATATCTCCGAGTTCCCCTAGAGCTCAAAATGGCATATATATTGCAGACTGTTTAAGATGAATTGATATAAGAGGATGCCATGTTCAAGAACTACATCACAGTTATTTTGAGGATCATCCGAAAACATCGGGGATATTCATTCATCAATATTGTCGGTCTCGCCATCGGAATTGCCAGTTGTATCCTGATTTTGTTTTTCGTTCAAAGTGAACTGAACTACGATCGCTTTCATGAAAAAGCCCGTCACATATACAGAGTCCCTCTACGATTCAATGTCGGAACGAATCATTTTGACTGCGCGCTGGCGCCCTCTCCCCTTTCTGAAGCCATGGTCAAAGATTTTCCTGGAG
>WTAW01000419.1 GCA_013139435.1 Candidatus Aminicenantota bacterium
ATAAAGACACCAAAGCCATGGACGCTTTGATCGATTCCTACGGAGGGGCCCAAGAGATTTCTCGAACGATCGAAGAAAAAAGAGACTACTCGACCAGAAAAAAAATAGCAGAGGAGAAGGGATTTGGAGAGACTCTCGCAAAAGCCGAGGAGTATGCGAAGCGCTTTGCCAAGGTGGAAGACTTCATAGCAGAGAACAAGATTCAGTTCACGAAGGATGGAGTCTGCACGACACAAACCTCAGGGTTCCAAGCCGCTCCCGTCACACTGGACTGCATGAGGAGGATTGCAGAAAACGGAGATATCCTCTTCGCCACAGAGATGATCTCAGTTGTGCCCATGACAGAGCACTATGTCTACAGCGGCGATCTACTCAGCACTCTTGCCATGGCTGAAAACATCCTCGCAGCGAGCAAATTTTGCTCCACAAACCTCATCGGAATCCCACTTCCTAAAGAACGGTTTGAACGCATCGAAAAAGTAACTGGCGAAAAATTCGAGCGGAGAGACTTGGGCAACGGGATGAGCCAGCTCATCATGAAAAACATGGGGACACCTTTCGGCAACCTCGGGGGTGTCGAGGTCGGAAACAATAACCATCTCGTCTACCTCGATGGAATCACACGAGCCGCACTCGAAACAGGGGGAAATTTCTTCCTCAATCCGAGCTGGTCCACCATCGTCGCAGCCTGTTATTACGCCAGAGAAATCCCAAACCTCTCTTTTAAGATCTCCATGCTTCTTTCGACACAAAATGCCATCCAACTCAGGATGCTCATGAACATCTTCAAGGAATATCTCCGTGATGATGGAACCACACCTATCTACGAGATCAACATCGGGAACGCCGCAACTGCTGAAACCTTTATCCAGTGCAGTGAAGAGATGGAGGATTCGGGCCTTCCCAATATCTACCTCGCTGCACATCTCCGGATCAATCCCGATCTCGGGATGGAAAATTTCAACTGGACAGAAAGTGCTTTTCAAGTTTTTGAGGCGGGGAGAGACTTGACCATCAAATACGAGAGTGATGGGACATCACGCCCCTACGATACTATGGAGGCTTATTTCTTTTCTGACGAGGAAAGGAACGAAAAGGCGGACCTGATCGGAGATGTGATCTACCATAAGTGTGTCCGGTGCGATCAGGATGCCAAAGAAATTATGAAACGGGGCCATAAAGCTCTATTCGCCAAGATTTCCTACAGATAGCTTCCCTGCAGATCGACGGAGGCTACATCAAGAGCTTGTTCTAGACTCAAGGGAAAGGAGTGAACGCATGAAAGACCTGATGGACAAATGGGAAGGCACCCCCTATCCGGAATTTCTCAGAAACCTTCCGGAGATCAATCTTCCCTTTGAAGGAATTCGCGGTTGGCTCATTCAGAGTGAAATCACACAGGTCGTTTTCTTCGATATCGAGCCTGTGGGTGAAGTCCCCCCCCACTCCCATTGTGCACAGTGGGGGATCGTCATCACTGGCGAAATGAAGTTGACTATCGGTGAAGACACCCAGCTCTACACAAAGGGAGACTGGTATTTTATTCCCGAAGGAGTCGTGCATTCGGCAACGTTCCTCTCCCGGGTCCAAGTGATCGACATCTTCGCTGACCCACAAAGGTACAGCACAAAAATTTGAGTGAAGAGGAACATTATGAAATATAAATTTGCCAGCTTGATGAAAGACTTCGAGGGATATGCCATCGGTAAGATGCTCAGGTATCTGGGCAATCCAGATATCATCTCCTTTGCAGGAGGATTGCCTAGCGATGAACTCTTTCCTGTGGATCTCATCCAAAAGGCCGTAGAAAAATCGATACGCGAAGACTCAGCGAGAGTTCTCCAGTACTCTCCCATTCCTGGAGAGAAGGATTTGATTCAGGCCGTTATCGACTACCTCAAAACCGACAAAATCTCGATCGGACCGGAAAATATTTTGATCACCACATCCGGACAACACGGGTTGGATCTCATCGGGCGCGCTTTTCTTGACCCTCAAGATCTGATCGTCTGCGACCTGCCCACTTTTGGGGGCGCTTTGGCAGCATTTGAACTCGAGGATGCTAAATACATCGCCAAAGACATCGAGGATGATGGATCAGATATCGCGGGCTTGGACAAGGAGATCGAAGCGTCTATCAACAGAGGGCAAACACCCAAATTCATCTATGTTGTCCCGGATTTCCAGAATCCTTCGGGGATAACGATGAGCCTCAAAAAGAGATACACGCTTCTGGAGATGGCCAAAAAGTACGAAATTCCGATCGTCGAAGATAGCCCCTACAGAGAGCTTAGGTACAGGGGAGAGCAGATCCCTTCGATCTACGCTTTGGACAATAACAGCGGGAATGTCATCGGGCTTTACACTTTTTCCAAGATCCTCTGTCCGGGAATCCGCGTCGGTTTCAACATCGGACCCCCTGATGTGATCAAGAAATTTTCGTTCATCAAAGGAGCCAACATCCTCAACACCCCCAAACTCAACCAGGATATCTGCAGAACCTTCTTGACTGAACACGACCTGAAAGCCCACTTCCAGAAAGCCATTACGTACTACGATGCAAAGCTGCATTTTTTCATGGATGCGATGGAGGAGAATTTTCCAGCCGATATGGGAGTCAAATGGACGAAGCCGGAAGG
>WTAW01000126.1 GCA_013139435.1 Candidatus Aminicenantota bacterium
ACTTTGTTCTGACCACAAAATGGAGGACTGTCATGTTCAGGAATTACCTCAAGATCGCGTTCAGGCAATTGACGAAGCATAAAGGATTTTCCATTATCAACATTTCGGGTTTGGCGCTCGGAATGACGGCCTGTCTGTTGATGCTGATGTTTGTTGTGAACGAAACAAGCTACGATAATTTTCATCCCAATAAAGACAGGATATTCCGCGTGATCACCGATTGGGGGAAAGAAGGAAGTCGAATGAAATTCGCTGGTGCGATGCCGGCCATCGCTCCCACTCTCAATGAAGAAGTCCCGGAAGTCAAAGTCGCCGCAAGAGTGAGACGCATGACTAAAACTGTCATAACAGATGCGGAAAATCAGACCGTCAAAGAAGACAACGCTTTTTATGGAGACCCGGAAATCTTTGATATTTTCAACTGGAGTCTTCTCGAAGGCGACAAATCAGGCGTGTTGGACGAACCTTACAGCGTCGTCCTCTCTCACAAGATCGCTCGCAAATATTTTGGGAGCAATGATGCCACAGGCCAAATCTTAACGATCAATAACAACCCTTACAAAATAACCGGTGTGATGAAAGACCTGCCGGCCAATACCCATCTGAACTGTGAGATTCTAGTCTCTTATGCAACAGTAGAGGCATTGGGCGAATACCCCGACAAACCATGGAATGTTTGGGGAGATGATTACAATTACATCGTGCTCAAAGAAAATGTTCCTGCAGAAAATATTCATGAAAAGCTGAATAGGCTGTTGATTAAGAATGCGGGCGATTGGTATCGAGGCCGAATGGATTTGATACCGCAGCCTCTTTCGGCTATTCACTGGGATAACGAATCCCGGGGAGACATCGGGCCAAAGGGAAATTATCTCTATGTCTATCTTTTCCTTTCGGCATCGATCCTTGTGCTTCTCATCGCATGCTTCAACTTTATGAATCTCTCCACATCCAGGTATGTGGACCGGATGAAAGAGGTGGGAATTCGGAAGGTGGTGGGTGCCAACAGACAGCAACTGATCCAACAATTTCTTGTTGAGTCGATTTTGGTATCGTTAATAGCCGCTGCCATAGGCATCTATTTATTTATTCTTCTGAATAAAAGCCTCTATGCGCTCCTCAACATTGAATTTGTCGTGAGTTCCAGCCACGCGATCTACCTTTACGGGGTCATCGTATTGCTTGTTCTCGTGGTCGGCCTTTTTGCCGGCGGCTATCCGGCATTCTTTCTCTCCAGGTTCAGCCCGGTGGATATTATTAAAAGCGGATTTTGGGGAGTCAGACACAAGTTATCATTCCGCCATGTTTTGGTCGTTCTACAATTCAGCATCTCCATATTGCTTATAGTGGGCACTTTAGTCGTTTATCAACAACTCAATTTTATGAAAAACTCCGACCTCGGATTTGAAAAGAAGGATGTCCTGTTGGTGCAATTCCCATGGGGTAATGAAGAGGTAAAACAAAAGTATCCTGTCCTCAGAGACGAATTATTAAACAATCCGAATGTTTTGAGCGTTTCTGGGGTTTATACAGTGCCGGGCGTAAACAGCCAGTTCCAAATGAGCGCTAGAAAAGCGGGTGACGACCCGGAAAAGACAATAACACTCCAAGCTTTGCCGGGAGATTTCGGATTTGTGCAGTCCATGGGGCTGCAACTGATCGAAGGCCGAGACTTATCAAAAGATTACGTCTTGGATAATCGGGAAAGCGCACTATTGAATGAAACAGCTGTAAAGGTTCTAGGATTGGAAGATCCCGTCGGGACAAAACTTCTCATTCCGCGTGACCAAGAGATGTCGGAGATGACGGTGGTGGGCGTTGTTAGAGATTTCCATGTCCAGTCTCTGCACAACACGATCAATCCAATGATCATTTTTGTCGAGCCCAAAATGTATGCCATGATGGCCGTGAAAATATATCCTGCAAACCCTGAGGAGACTGTCCAATCGCTTAAAGAAATCTGGAACAGTGTGCTCCCATTTGCAGGCTTTAACTTCAGATACATGGAAGATGCGTATCACAGCTTCTACAGGACAGAAGAAAAGACCGGAAAATTGATCACCATATTCACTTGTTTGGCGCTATTAGTATCGTGTTTGGGTTTGTTTGGATTGGCCTCATTCATGACCTCAAAGAGAGTCAAGGAGATCGGGATCAGAAAAGTCTTAGGAGCAACAGCAGGGGGAATAACAGTCCTCTTATCCAAGCAATTTACAAAATGGGTGATCATTTCGAATATTTTTGCGTGGCCTATTGCATACTACCTGCTGAGCCGGTGGTTGGAAAATTTTGCGTACAGAATGAACTTAGGTCCAGTACCATTCCTGGTGAGTGGCGCTGTTGTTCTGTCAATTGCTGTCCTCACCGTGAGCTTCCAGGCAATTCGAGCCGCCTTGGCAAATCCTGTGGAATCATTGAGATATGAGTAGAATTTTGTCCTTGGAGATTACATCCCCTCTTCTATCTGATCCCGATTCTTTATTCTGTATCTTTTAATCTTTACCTCACCCGTCTCTTCGGAGGTGAATATATCATAGAGGAAACCATCTTTTATGATCTCTGGATTGAAAGAGAGGAAGACTTTGTACAAGTAATAGCCGTCTTTGCTGAAGATATCAAGTTCAACTCGATTGCTCTCGTCAAGAACCGATCGAGCCTTCCTAACATAGATCCGGCCCGCATCATCAACAATCATCCCATAAAAGAATGGACGATGAGGGGGGAACTGGCAGGAGGCTTCCACCACATCTCTTGGCGGTTTTCTCCCCCTTCTTTCATAGGCTTCTTCAATACGGTTTATGATGAAATCTTTTTCAGATCGACTTATTTGCTTTGGAGGCTCATCTTTTTCTATCTTTAAGCTGACCTCTCCTGTGCGACTTACGGTTGTTATCACATAATCAGATGGATAGGCATAAATGAATTTCTTTTCACTGATGGGGAATAGATAAGGCCAATAATTGTACTGGTGATATGCCTTAAAGGCATAAGTCGTGCCCTTATTGTCCTTTGATTGCACGGCCTTTACATCAGAAAATTCGGCTATCCTTTCGATAACTTTCCCATCTGTGTCAAATTTGATTAAATACTTCTTACTTCCCTCATCATCACTCTGAATTATATAGGTAATGATATTGCCGTCGATATCAACAAAAAAGTCATATATTCTATTCTCAAAAGTCGTACTGTTTTTATACACGCCTGCGCTATCAAAGATCTGAATCCTTCTTCTGTCAGATATATAAATTATGTCTTTATCATCAATAAAAACAGAAGAAACACTAGTAAACTCACCAGGGCCTTCTCCTTTACGGCCGATAGTCAGGAGATAGTGTCCGTCTTTATCGAACTTTTGGACACGGTGGTTTCCGGAATCAACGACATAGATATTTCTCTCACTGTCAAGAGCGATTCTCGCAACCCTGTAAAACTGATAATTTGGGTCTTCGTCATTTCCTACCTCTAGGTCATCTTCTAATTCAATGCCTAATTCTCCATAGTATGGCTCCTGTGGATTTCTGACAATCGTGACGCCATCAACTTCCTCAACTTCGCCTCCCCATCCATCCTTGTGAGAGTTACAGGAGATTAAAATGATCTGAATCATTAGCAATAGTAAAACTGGGATCAATAATGTGGTGCTCTTCATAGTCTCTCCATTTTCTAAGGATTGTTTCAGATATTATAACGTTCCATAAGGCTAATCTGTTTACTAGAGCGATTTTACTGCCAGATCAGACTATATCTTTTGACGACCGGAATTCCATCCTTGACTTTCCATCAATACTTCACATCCACATCCACGGTGAAAAATTTGTAGTTGTCATAGATAAACTGGGTTTTTGCTACTATCACTTGTTCTCTATATCCTCTTTTATATAAATGTTTTTCATAAAGAAACACCGTTTTGCTGGGAAAACGAATGACCTGATTTTTATCGGTCTTATAAACCTCATCATAATAGTGTGTAACTGATATCATTGGAGTTGATTTTAACTTGCTGGTTTTTTTAACTTGTTCGATGCCAACAAGAGATTCCTCTGCAACTTCAATCTTGAGGATACTATAATCTTCCTTATCTACCCATAGTTTCCCGTAATTAGGCAAATCTCTCATTTCTGATTTTGGTTTGGCTTCAATGACGATGGTCTTCCTTCCGCCGATAGATTTTTCATCAAGAATTTTATAAATGTACTTATCATGGTTCTTACGAATCAGTAGCCCTACAGGCCCAAAAACGGAACGTTTTGAATAAAACATTCTTGTCTTTAGCTGGGCGTTTTTTTCATACTTTTTCTTTCCGTTTTCCTCTAACAGGATTCTTTTTTCTTCGATCCTATTTCCTTTCTTCATCAATTGGTAATCGTAAACATAGGTATTTCCTTCAACTTTTTTTGCATCTATTCTTCTGGAATATCCTACCAAATTGATTTCATTGATCTCTTCTTCAATTCTTTCTGTACAAACAAAAAAAAGAGAGGCACTAGCTAACTTTTCACAGTAAACTGCACATTTATCCAAAATTCCTTCCAGATCTTTCGACCTCTTTTCCTGAGAATATGGCAATGTGAGAGCTGTGAGGCTACAAACAAGGAAGGACAAATAGAGGAGTAAGTGAAGTATAGATACTTTTTGTTTTAGCATTGGCTTTCGCATTATTTAAAGTGTGGTTGCTCGGAATTAGAATCTTCAAGAATAGCCACTGAGACAGATCCAACAGCTCCCCTGCCCGTCTTCATATTGCGGATGACCACTCGGCATTTGTACTCCCCGGGCGGAATTGAAAGATAGCAAGTGTGTTGAAACTCGTCATCCGGAAGTTTCGAAAAATCCATTTCTACTCGATCAAATGCAACGATGTCATCTTTTTCATCAAACACCAAGCTGACAATTTCGACTTTTTCACCGGAGATTTCTTCGAACTTCTCTACGGGAATCTGCGAGATAAAACAAAGATTCCCTTTTTCCTCTCCTGGAGTGTGTGATGCCTTCAAAGGAAATCGAACAGGATCTTGAAAAAGGGGCCTTTCGGTTAAAGCCAGATCTACCAAATGAATCTGTTTTTCCAGCTTTGAATATTCATTGAATGGCTTCGGGTTGTAATACCCTCCTTGAGCATGGATTTTGTATCCCTTTTTCTTCACTTTCACTTTGATCTTGTGGTACTTCCCATCCCATTTCTCATCGATGTAATAGCCCAAAACATAATAGGAGCCAGTCAGAGTCTGAATCTCATCCATGATTTCTTCATAATCGTGGAGATTGTCGTAGTATTTACCTCCGGTATTTTTTGACAATTGACTTAAAGAACGATGCCCTGTTACTTCATCATCTCTGGTTACAGCTGAACCCAATTCTTCTGTATCCAAAGCAAACACAGGAGCATTCGAGGCGGCAAGCTCCTTCATCATGTTTTCATATCTATTGCGAACTGTCGTATCTCCGAACCAATTTCTGAACGAACGCCTAGGTGGGGAATGTCCATAGACAAGAGAGCTTGCTATTCCAGATGAAAAGAGAAGTATGTGCTTTTGACCAGGGATATATCTGAGTGCTTTGGCTAATTCCTTAATTTTTAATGAATATTCAGAAGCATTGAATTTAGCAGCTTTTCTGTCCAATTCTAGATATTTACCCTTCATCAAATTGAAGTCAGAGCCTAATATTCCTTTCTCTGCACACTCGCTTTCCCCCTGTTGCCAATATTGTGCCTCTACATTATAGGCTCTTCCCAGGATTTCTCTCACGCCAAATCCATCGACAACTTCACGAACCTTCTGATGGTCTGTGGTTAAGTACTCATGGAGAACTAAACTCTTCAATGAGGAATACGAAAGAACACCCACCTCATCAGTGGGATGAAGCTGAGTATCTACAAAATGTAAAGCTGCCTCTTTGGACTTTTTAAAGCCTGTTGCGTTGTTATAGGCAAAATCAAAAAAGAGGAAGAACTTTCGGGTCATTTTTTCTGACGGTTGGGTTTTCCCCTCAGGTTTTGGTTTAACCTTTGGCTCTTCGGGCTTTTTCTCATCGGATGGGAGTGCTAGTGTATACTTCTCAAATTCTGTAATTTTTTTACGTTCTCCTTTGTCGTATATCTCAAAATCGTCAATCCCCAAATCCATCACAGGATTGCCATCTTTATCTGTCACATAGACCTGAATGAGTTTGAGGGTGACAGTGACCTCGTGTCGTAAATCTTTTTGGCTGGTTTTTTTCTGAATGGCGATTGAGCCGAAAGCAAATTGATTAATTATTAAAACGAATACAATGCAAAACACAAAAAAGAGCTGCCTTTTCATTCTCCCCCCAGAAAAGTTTGCATTTGTTCCTACTCCCCTATGAATAGTATAAGCCGCTTAGATTAAAAAGCAAACTTCGTGCCAATGCATTGCACCAGATCAAAAGGATATATGCCAGCAAATATTGTTCAGCACAGAGGACAGGTGTCGGAATCGTGAACAACTGTGGTTGTCCATCGCAAATGGGTCACAACGAAGCAGATTCAGTAAGATCGGTTCGCCCAAAGGGTAAAAATGCATCGACGTTTTTTATGAATAGTTCAGATTGGGTGTGTTATAATTAAAAAAGTGAAAACCTTTGCAGAACAGTTGCAACCTTTTTTCTGGGGGACCAATTTATCAAAAATCGACATTGAAGAAAATAAGCAGTACATCATTGAAAGAATTCTCGAATTAGGAGACGACGATGCAGTCCAGTGGCTTTTTTCCAATGTCTCGTTGTGTGATATAAAAAAAACGCTCGAAGAAAGCAGGCGCATCTCTAAAAAAAGCAAAAACTTCTGGTCCATCTTTCTGGAAGATCAACCGGATGCATGAATCCATTTTAGACGAAAAGACGAAAGAAAATTTAGCACTCCTTTCTCAGCAAGATTTTATCACACACTTTTACCTTGCTGGCGGGACGGGCTGTGCTATACACCTTGGCCATCGGACTTCAGACGACCTCGATTTCTTTTCAAAGCAAAATCTCACACATTTTGAAATGCAAAATTCGCTTCGAAGAAGTGGACATTTCATTGTTGATTTTTCGGATTCCCAAACTCTGATCGGAAGATTCAATAAGACAAAAATAAGTTTTTTTAACTATAATTACTCTTTGATCGGAGAACCTCACCATTTCCTAAACTTAAAGATCTCCTCCCTTGAAGATATCGGATGCATGAAACTTGATGCCATTTCTTCCAGAGGTAGTAAACGGGATTTTGTGGATCTCTATTTTATATTGAAGAAATTCAACCTAACTTTAAAAGAGTTTTTCAAATATTTCGAGAAGAAATACGGCAAGGAAAACTACAACATCTTTCATATCTTAAAAAGCCTGGTTTATTTCGAAGATGCTGATAGAGATCCAGAACTGAATATGCAGGTCCAATTTTCCTGGGAAAATGTGAAAAGCTTTTACATCAACGAAATCAAAAGATTCAACAATTTTAAGTGATTGTCTATCCTTTTGTTTTTGGACAAAAGCCCAATAAATATGTTCTCTATAATTGGTAAAAAAAATACAATGTAAACGGCACGACCGTCATCAATCACAGCAAGCACACAGAGAAACTTCCCGGAAAAGTCCTTTATGGACCTGGGAAATAAGGGAATTTTTTACTCCAAAATATCGAATTCCTAATTCCTGTGCCGCGGAATATACACAGAAGAGATGCCGATCGCTCCTCTCCCTGTTTCGAGGTTGCGGATGACGACGCGGCATTTGTATGCACCCGGAGGAATTGTCATAACGGATGTATGTAGGAACTCCTTTGCTGGGAGCTCGGAAAAATCGACATCTTCCCGCTTGAATCCTACGATCGTGTTCTCTTCATTAAGTACTAGACTCACAATTTCTACGTTTTCACCGGCAATTTTTTGAAGATCATCTACAGATATTTTTGATAACAGCTTAAGGTTATCCTTCTTTTTTTCAAAATCTATACCAGGTTCCAAATAAAACAGGATCGGGTCTTCGAAGAACGATCTCTGGTTCAGAGCCAAATCAACAAGATGGATTTGTTTTTCAACCTCTGAATATTCAGTGAAAGGCTTCGGATTGAAATAGCCACTTTGAGCACGCACTTTATATCCCTTTTTCTTTACTTTCACTTTTATTTTGTGATACTTCCCATCCCACTGTTCACCGATATAGTAACCCAGAACATAGTAGGAGCTGGTGACATTCTGGATCTCCTCCATGATCTC
>WTAW01000341.1 GCA_013139435.1 Candidatus Aminicenantota bacterium
AGCATATCGTGGACATCCGGCAAAAGATCGGATAGATGGACATGCATGTTCCACAGGCCCGGAAGCACGTACGCTCCCTTTAAATTAAACACCCGGACATCCTTTTCCCCAGGAGTTGGATGATACATTCCTTGCTTTATTTCCTCAATAGTGTTGCCCGCAATAATCACGGTCATGTCTTCCATTGGTAGATTATCCGTACAGTCGATAACGACACAATTAGTGAGTACTGTTTTTTTGGGGCTTGTATTCTGAGCATACATAGTGTCAATAATTAAAAATAGTAATACAAACGTAGCTAAAAAAAGAGTCTTTAGACCTTTCATTTTTATTTCCTCCTGTGTGCATTGTTATGAGTAATATTCTCCGTTTATTGCCGAGTACACCGCCAGTCATCATCGATGAAATAGCGGCGGATGATCTCATCGAGGACCGGATCCTTTTCAACGAATTCTTCCCTTGTCTCGAGAAGGATTTCACCGGGATATCAATTACCGTGCCAGACACAGACACTCAGTCCAAAGTATTCGGTAACCACAAAACTTGAAACAACTTTTGGTGATAGATATAAACACTTCCTCGCTTCTTCTGTCTCAAAATCTGCTGCCGTTTTGGCGCGCGAGCACAAGCCATAACACCACTAGGAATATTGATGATAGATATTTCATCGGCCCTATAATGTTTATGAATTGTTGCAGATAGTACCATCGGTTAATGATGACCTTTGTTTGAATAAAGGGAGAGTATCAAAGAAAAATTGATAGGTCAATGGTGTGGAATCGGGAATGAAAATTTTGCCTTTGTAAGAATGAGAAAAATAAGATTTTAATTCGTCATTTGAATTGAAGCTCAAAATCATGTTTTGTGGTGATGCTTCAGCTTGATTGATGTTTTGACATCATTCTTAATTATGTTATGATGTCTTTATGAGAACAACACTGACTCTCGATGAAGATGTAGCACAAAGGACTAAAGAATTGGCCGAGAAATTAAAAAAACCATTTAAAGAGGTTCTTAATGAAGCGCTGCGTAAGGGATTGGTAGAGGTCGAAAAGCCCCTGAAATGCCGACAGTATCGAACATATCCGCATGCAATGGATCTCCGGGAGGAATTCAGCATCGACAATATTCAGGATTTGATTTCTCAGGTAGAAGGCGAGAACACACGATGATTCTTGTGGATGTAAATATCTTGCTCTATGCGGAGGATAAACTAAGTCCTTTTCATGAGGAGGCTCGGGTGTGGTGGGATACACAACTCTCAGGAGAGTCCCCTGTATGTTTGTGCTGGCCGATTATCACTGCATTTGTACGCATCAGCACGAACAGGCAGATATTCAAAAATCCATTGACCATGAAACAAGCTATAAGGCGAGTCCAAAGCTGGATCGACCAGCCAAACGTCCGTTTAATAGATTCTACTGAGAGTCACTGGCGGATATTTCAGACAATGCTCCATGAAGGCCAGGCCATGGCAAATCTTGTACCTGATGCTCACTTAGCGGCTCTTGCGATAGAGCATGGATGTTTGCTCTATTCCACGGATTCTGATTTTAGCCGCTTTCCTAAGCTTAAATGGAAAAATCCCCTCAAGCCAAAGACGTAAGATCGATTCTTAAGGAGAACGGGTTTTCTCCCTTTTGGCCTCGGAGCCTTAGGCTCAAGGCGTGAAAGAGTTGTTTCATGGCTCGGTAGACAGCGATGTGTTCTGTCTCAGGTTTTTTTCGTCTTTTTTCATCAAGAACGACAAAGGGAGCAACCACATCTTGAATGGAGTGAGGCTTGCCGTTTTCCTTGAGCCACACCCAAGCTGCATGGAGAGCGGCTCCCAACGCAGCGCCTTCTCCCTCTACAGGAACGGTTTCAGCCTCGAAGACATTGGCAATCGTCTGACACCAGGCCTGAGATTGAGACAGTCCTCCAGTCAGACGGATCTCCTCTGTGTCCAGCGACATGCGGCGGAAGCCGTCGTAAAGGCTGAGAACATGACCTTCCAAGACTGCGCGACAGAGGATTTCCTCGGTGAAATCCTCCAATCCGAATCCGAAATACACGGGGGCAGCATGGGGCAGATCCGGTGTCCTTTCCCCGCTGTACCAGGGGATGAGTAATTTTCCAGAATTCCCCGGTTTTGTTTTCCGGACGATCTGGTTGAACTTTTCGTGGGTCAGTCCATACAAAGTGAGGATTTGATTGTATCCGTTCGCAAGGTTAGAAACACAGAGTAAAGGAAGGTAGTGTCCCGTACTATCGCAATAGGAAGCGATCTCCCCGGTGGGGTCGGTGAAAGGCTCTTCCATGAATGAAAATGCCGTCCCACTGGTGCCCAGACTGACACTCACGATCCCGGGGCGGACATTGCCCGTGCCGATGGCTCCGTACATGTTGTCTCCCGACCCGGCATCCACAGTACAATCTGGGGAAAATCCGTATCTTTCAGTCAGTGTGCTCGATATACGTCCGATGCTTTGATCTGAAGGTTTGACAGGAGGGAGTTTGTCTCTCAGTTCAGGATCGATGGCCTCGATGACTTTGTCTGACCATTTCCCGGTTCTAGGATTCCAAAGGGCCATGCCGGAGGTATCACCCGGTTCCATGACCCGGACGCCATCTTCTTTACCACCAGTTAGAAACCAATTGATGTAGTTATGGACTACAAAAAAGGTCGTCGACTTTTGATATATCTCCCTTTTGTGTCGGTACATGTGGAGAATTTTAGGGGCTGTGTACCCTGTCCGCTGACTGTTTCCCACCTCATGGATCATGGCCGTCTGGCCACCCACACGGTCGGTTAAAATTTTACACTCCTCAGCCGTTGAGAAATCGTTCCACAATTTGCTCCGTAGACGTGTCAGATTCCCCTTATCATCCAGTGCGACCAGGCCGTGTTGTTGGCCTGAGACAGAAATGGAGCGAATCTTTTCCTGAGGGATATCCGATGTTTTCAACCGGGTAAATGTTTTGTGTATGGCATCTACCCACATCTGAGGATCAGATTCAGAAACTCCAGGATCAAGGCCTTGGACGACGCCGTTTTGTGTCTCGTACTTCGGTAAATCTAAATCATAGATCACAGAATCTACGTAGATGACTTCCTCAGCTTCTGTATTCACAACAACGATCTTGCAGCTCTGTGTGGAAACATCCAAACCCGCAAAAAGTCCTTTATCCATAACGATATCCTACCAGTTCTTGATGAGGATCTTCTCCAGTTCACCCCGGTGAGATTCCGGATAGAGGTGGCACTCGATGATCCTTTCATGGGGAAGGCGCCCGACCCGCTCTTTCATTTTTTCGAGCGCCATGATGTTCAATTCCACAGCTTTTTGGACCGGCATGTTCTCAGGATTGATGTCGATCCCGAAATACTCCTGGTAACCGTATGCCCAGAGAGAGTAAAGCAGAGCTTCGGTCTCTTGCGGGTTGACAACACCGATGTTGTTGTCCTGGTCATAGTTGCCGTCCGGTTGGCTGTTCCAGTGTGTGTGTGCGAGACGCCCGTCCATCATCACCATTGAAAAAGCTGCTGGAAGGATCTCAAAGCTCATCTTGACATGACCCACTTCTGGATTGAGCCCGACCAGTGCGTGTCCTTCATCGAGGAGCTGCCGGTTTTCTGCATTCTTTAATCTTTTTTCTATCCGTTGTGCGGCCAGTAGACCCTCAGCTGTTGTGCGGTAGATATTGTTTGGCGCTGGCTCGTATCCCTTGGGTTCTATGGCGACCAGCACTCCTGGTACTGCGTCCATGGCCTCTGCCATAGCCGTCTCAAACAAGTCCCACATCTGCATAAAGGGCTTTCCATGTAAGTAACGGTAGCCGTCCATACCGGGCCAGGAAATGG